>CAZKYD010000088.1:8792-10217 GCA_964556875.1 uncultured Alistipes sp. | reverse complement strand
CTCGAAAAGGGCATCCAGCAGCTGATGGACGAGGGCGTTGCCCAGCTGTTTACCAACCAGTTCAACGGCCGCAAAATCATCGGCACCGTTGGCCAGCTGCAGTTTGAAGTTATCCAGTATCGTCTGCTCCACGAATATGGCGCACAATGCCGTTGGGAGCCGATCAGCCTCTACAAGGCCTGCTGGGTAGAGAGCGACGACAAGGACGCCCTCGAAGCCTTCAAGAAGCGCAAGCATCAGTTCATGGCCCTCGATCGCGAAGGGCGCGACGTATTCCTCGCCGACTCCAACTACGTGCTCCAGATGGCCCAATCCGACTTCCCCGCCATCCGCTTCCACTTCACCTCGGAGTTCTAACCCCCTCCCCACCCGAATTCCCCAAGCTTGAATTTCCAAGTTAAATTCCCAACTTGAATTTCCAAGGTAAAAAAATATACCCTCGGCAGTTTACCGACCGCCGAGGGCTTATTTTTTCAAATCCCCAAGAAATGAAGGGATAAAGAGGTTAAAGGAGGGGATTTCATGAGGCCGTATAAGGCGAAGTGGTTCTGTTCCGGTGCGGAGCGCCGGCAAAAAGAATGTTGCTGAATTAGCTACAAATTATTAACGTTTTTAAGCGAACTTTCTCTGAACCTTAGATGTTATCACAATGAGAAAGGAACCCTACCCAGCATACTGTTCTTAGTATTGCGCCAGTTCAATCTCATCACGAAGTTGCCGGCATAAAGATGCCGTAAGTCGACAACCCCGCAGCTCTTCTTTCCCGCAGAGCTCCGAAGCATCAGTTAGATTATATGTGCCGATTTGCAAGAGGTTTAGCAATAGGCGTAGGGCGCAATACCGGTCTAAATCGACCTCGCTGCCGACAAGCGAATTAACCATTTCGCCTGCCCGGTTCCATTTGCGCAGCAATTTCAGGCAGAGAACATCAACCACTTCAGGCGTGCGCGCCTCTCGACACCACTCCAGAGCCTCATCCCATCCCAATTTTTCAACCGGAAACAGCATCGGAGCTATTAGCATACTCTCGCGTGTAGTACGATTTTCGCGCAATCTGCGCGAAAAATCCGCCATGTCGAAATCGGCTGGCAGGTCGGCATACTCCTCCCCTCCCGGCAGGAAGTCGCAAGCAATTTCGCTAATCTGCGGCAGGTTCAGGCCGAAATTTATCTGATAGTCGGCGCCGCGCTCCTTCATCTGCTGAGCCAAGTCGCCATTGCGCATAGCGAAAAAGCGACGCTTCACCTTCTGCATCGCGTTAAATTCGGGGAGTTGGCGCTCGGAGGGCGCCGGGACGGGTGTATTGTTCATTTTCTCTGGGCAATTCTGAGGTTGCAAGGCTTTTCGTCAGCTGCGTTATTTAGCGAGTTGCTTTTGCAAGCAAAAACTGAGCAAGCCATAAATTCACTACGAAGTTAGAAAATT
>CAZKYD010000088.1:0-8692 GCA_964556875.1 uncultured Alistipes sp. | reverse complement strand
GCTTTTGCAAGCAAAAACTGAGCAAGCCATAAATTCACTACGAAGTTAGAAAATTCACTACGAAGTTAGAAAATTACTCCGACATTCGAAACCATAGCACGCAAAAAAATCCCCATGCCGGCGCAACAGGGCGCCCGCCATGGGGATTTCCGGAATAGAATAAGTGATATTACTTTGTAGCCGTAAACAGCATTATTTTGCGGCTGTAAGCGGCATTACTTTGTAGCCGTAAGCAGCAGAACTCTGCTGGCAAAATCGGTACGTTTATTATAGTCTACATCATGCTCTGTCGGGATTTCCAATCCTTCAGTCATGAGATATTTACCGGTGAAAGTTTTCCCTTCGAACGATAAGGGGGTGTTGTCGATAGCGTTCAGCTCGGTGATGGTGTAGCTCTTATCGGGGTCGAGACCTGCCATGATGGCGCGTGGCAGCTGCTGGTTGCAGAAGGTCTCGGTTTTCCACCAATAGTAAACACTGCGGTCCTTGTTTTCGGTTACATACATCAGCGAGGCTACCCCCTTCTTATCGTAGGGCGAAATCAGGCGATACTGGTCGCCAAACTGCACGATGTCGCGGATATCCTTATACTGGCTGATTGCACGGCGGCAGAGCGCTTTCTCGTCGTCGGTCATATTCTTCGGCTGAATTTCCATGCCGAGGCGGCCACTCATAGCAACATCGATACGATATTTCAGCGGGATAGTGCGGAACGTCTGATGGTTGGGCGCTGCGGAGATATGCGATGCCATCGCAATAGCTGGGAAGAAGTGACTGGTGCCCCACTGCATATAGACGCGCTGCAAGGCGTCGGTGTTATCGCTCACCCAGAATTCGTCGAACCAGGGGAGAATACCGTAGTTAGCACGGCCTCCACCGCTGGCGCAAGCCTGAATAGTAAGGTCGGGATATTTAGCACGGATTCTATCACACACCTTCGCGAAACCACGCTGATATTCGATCAGCAGGTGCGACTGATTGTCGGCGGTAAGATACTGCGAGCCATGGTTCATCACAGGGGCATTAGCGTCCCACTTGATGTAGTCCAACGCGGGATATTTAGTCATCAAAGTGTCGACAACGCTAAACACGAGGTCCTGCACTTTCGGGTTGCTCAGGTCGAGCACCAACTGTGTGCCGCCACGACCCTGAACCGGTTCACGATGCGACGGTTTGATGATATATTCGGGATGCTTTTCGTAAAGCTCGCTGACCGAGTTGGTCATTTCCGGCTCAATCCAGATACCGAAGTCGATACCGTTAGATTTCGCCGTGTCGATCAGTCCCTGAATCCCTGAAGGGAGTTTCTTAGTGTCTACAGTCCAGTCGCCGAGCGATGTAGAGTCGTTGTTACGCTGATATTTCGAGCCAAACCAGCCATCGTCCATTACGAACAGTTCGCCACCCATATCGGCGATATCATGCATCATCTGCGCCATTCCGGCTTCGTTGATGTCGAAGTAAACGCCCTCCCAGCTATTCAGCAGAATCTTGCGGGGGGTGTTGCCATGCGCCAGGCGATGGTTACGCGCCCAACGATGATAGTTGCGGCTGACGCCACCTTTACCCTCATTAGAATATGTAAACGCAACCGGAGGAGTTGAGAAGGTTTCCCCCTTCGCGAGATTGTAGGTCGAGTTATCCTCATTGATGCCGGCGAAGAAATGATGATACTCCGAATCATCTGTATCGATACGCAGGCGGTAGTTGCCGCCATAGCAAAGCGCTGCACCGATTACACGCCCCGTATCCTCACGCGGCACACCATCGAGCGAGAACATCACCTCGCCATGAGCAGTGTGGGAGTTGCGCGCCCCGTCCTTATTCTTGATGACACGCATACCATGAGTCAGCGGAGTTTCCTCCAGGCGCCCCTCGTTAGCCCACGAGCCGTAGAGCTGAGAGAGGTAGACATTGCCGTAGCGAATCGGCATATATGCAGATGCAAATTCGCGCAGTTTAACCGTGCCTTTTTCGCGATTGGTAACGTCTACCCAGGTCTCGATAATATCGGCATCGTCGTAGGTCAGATAATTGACCGTAACGTCGAACGGATAATATAGATCGGTAAGCAGAATGGATGTAGTTGTTTTCCCATCGTTGCTGTTGGTCGACACCCCTTTTACAACCGCCTGAAGCGTCATGTTGCCATCGGCATGAGTGACCGACATAGCTGTCTCGCGCAACGAAGTCATGCCGTAGAGCGGGTAAGCATCTGTGGGTTTAGTGCCTGACGCCTCGATGGAAGGGAGCTGCGAGTCGTCCAAGCGTTCACCGTAATAGAGAAACTGGAGCTGCTTCCCCTCCGTGGCGTCGACCACCAACGAAGTTTTTGAAGTTTGGATATTTATGAGAGAGGCATTTACCGGCTGGCAACACGCCAAAAATGTGATGGCTGCCGGAAGATAATAACCGTAGGTTTTGAATTTCATGGAAAAATACGTTAATTATGTGATGCAAAAATAATTACACATTCAGCTAATACCAAATAAAAGTAAATTTACTATCAAAAAGCGTCAAAAAAATATCATTTATATTTGGAGTTTGAATAAAAGTTAGTATTTTTGCAAAACCTAACCATATCAAATACCATGGGACGAATTATAACCGAAATTACCCCATTATCAGAAACCGATTGCTTCTACTTTGTATCTCGCACGAAAAAAAGTTTTGACTACCCGATTCATCGTCACGACGACATCGAGCTAAACTTCGTCAAACACTGTAAAAACGCCCGACGCGTGGTAGGAGACTCTATCGAAGAAGTTGGAGACTACGATCTCGTACTTGTAGGTGGTGGACTTGCCCATTGCTGGGAACAGCATGAGTGTAAATCCGATGAAATCACGGAAATAACTATTCAATTCCCCCTCGGCCTCTTCTCCGACGACCTGCTAAAAAAGAACCAGCTCAAGAGCATCAAAGAGATGCTCGGAAAAGCTAAAGTAGGGATTGCCTTCGGGCTATCCGCAATCATGGAGGTGTACTCAAAGCTCACCCGCCTTGAAGAGTCGCAACCGGGGTTCATCCAGCTGCTCCACTTCTTCGAAGTGCTTTACGAGCTGTCAGTAACATCCGACTACCATCTGCTGTCGAGCTCCTCGTTTGCTGATGCACGGCTCTCGAGCGACTCCCGCCGCATCCGAAAGGTAGAAGAATTCATCCACGACAACTACCAGAAGCAAATCAACTTCACCAAGGTTGCCGACATGGTCGGCATGGCCCCAACCGCATTCAGCCGTTTCTTCAAACTACGCACCGGCCGCACCCTCTCAGACTATCTCATCGGCATCCGCCTGGGCCACGCTTCGCGCCTGCTTGTCGACACAACCATGACCATGGCCGAAATCTGCTATCAGTGTGGGTTTAACAACATTTCTAACTTTAACCGAATTTTCAAGAAGCGCAAAGGATGTAGCCCAAAGGAATTCCGCGAAAGCTATCTCCGCACAAAACTTATAGTTTAAAACATAGCCACTTACAAGATAAATAAGGCCGATTGCATACGTAGTCGCGAATTAACAAATTATGATATTATTCTGACGTTTATTTGGAAAACCTCCATTTGGCGTATTAGTTTTGTACGTGAATTTAAGAGCTTCACGTGCTAATACCTTGTTATGAAACGTAATCTACTTGCCTCGATTTTTTTCCTCCCTCTCATAGCCTCAGCAGCCATTGAATTACCGGAAATAGTCGGTGATAACATGGTGTTACAACAAAAGTCTGATGCCAAAATTTGGGGCTGGGCTACCCCCGGCAGCAAAATCTCAGCTACAACTTCCTGGTCGAAAGGAAAGCCTACCACTGCCACCACCGATCAGAACGGCCGCTGGGAAATGCGCCTCGCCACCGGCGAAGGAAGCTATGCTCCCCAAACCATCACCCTTAAAGGTGACGGCTCGGAAATCACCCTCAACAACGTAGTAGTCGGCGAAGTCTGGTTCTGCTCCGGACAGTCGAACATGGAAATGCCACTGCGCGGATTCTGGACACAGCCCGTTGAAGGCTCAGCCCAAGCAATCGCCTACTCCGGTAAATATCCCGGCATTCGCATGGCAACCGTTCCCAAGAAAGCTGCCTACACCCCCCAAGACCGCGTTGAAGGAAAATGGAAAGTAAGCAACCCCGCCAACAGTCGCGATTTCAGTGCCCTTGCATACTTCTTTGCCCGTTCGTTGAACGACATCCTGGATGTGCCCGTCGGCATCATCAGTTGCGCCTACGGAGGTAGCAAAGTTGAAGGCTGGGAGCCGAAAGAACTGCTCGACGGCTATCCCGAATGGGACGTCGAAAAAGAGCAAAACGACTCCACGCTCCAGGAATGGGAACGCATCAACGTAATGTATAACGCGATGCTCCACCCCCTGATCGGCTACACCATCAAAGGATTCCTCTGGAACCAAGGAGAATCGAACGTCGGGCGCCACGCTACTTACCCCGACCATTTCCGCGACATGGTAACCTACTGGCGCAACGCCTGGGGCGACCAAAATCTGCCTATCTATCAAGTAGAAATACCGGGCTGGAACTACGATAACCCCGAAGCTACCAACGCCGCTATCTTCCGCGAATGTCAGCACAAAGCAGCCGCCATCACCCCCAACTCGGGCATCGTCTGCACCGCCGACCTGGTTTACCCCTACGAACTGGAAGATATCCACGCCTCGCGCAAACGCGAAATCGGAGAACGCCTCGCCTGGATGGCATCCGCTCGCACCTACAACATAGAAGGAATGCCCGCCGAATATCCCGCCTTTGAAAGCATGGAAGTCGACGGCAATCAAGCAACAATACATCTCTCCAACGCATGGTCGGGCGTAACCCCGAACGACATCCTCGAAGGCTTTGAAGTAGCCGACGAAGATCAAACCTTCTACCCCGCCGATGCTACAGAAGATTTAACCAACGGTACAATAAAACTGACTTGTGGTAAAGTTAATCAGATAGTCTCCGTACGTTACAATTTCAAGAATTTTGCTATAGGAAAAGTGTTTGGCATTAATGGGTTACCATTGATTCCATTCCGGACAGATCACTGGGATAATTAGAGATTAAAACAAATTAAAAGAAGATCTGATAAGGTGAATTTAGATTTTTTGGGTACAACTAAGGGCAGCCGAACAATTGTTAAATTTTCGGCCGCCCTTATTCTATGTTAAAATAGTACCACAATTAGGCAATCTGATGCTTTGTTGATACTATGTTTATGCCTAAATTTGCGAAATAAATATAATGTCATGAAAGTGCATATACATTTCGCAGCCATCGCTGCCGCCATTCTATCAACCGTCATTATCGGATGTAGTTCAAAACAAACGGTAAACGCATCTCCATACGTCACAGTTAACAACGGCGAATTCTACGTTGGCGACTCAATATATCGCTATGTAGGCACCAATTTCTGGTATGGCGCCATACTGGCAAGCACCGGTCGCGGTGGCGATCGTCAGCGCCTGGCAAAAGAATTAGACCAGCTCCAGGAATGCGGCATCGACAACCTGCGCATCCTCGCCGGCGGCGACGGTCAAGAGAATATCCCCTCCCACATCATGCCCGTGCTGCAGACTGCCCCCGGCGTATATAACGACACCATCCTCGACGGTCTCGACTACCTCATGGCCGAAATGGAAAAGCGCCACATGAAAGCCGTAATCTTCCTTAACAACGCATGGGAATGGAGCGGCGGCTACGGTACATACCTCGAATGGGCAGGCGCCGGCGACACCCCCAACCCCGCAATTGCAGGATATGACGCATATATGCGCCACGTTGCCGGATTCGTAACCAACGACAAAGCAAAAGAACTGGCCGACAACCACGTGCGCTTCATGGTGACCCGCACAAACCGCTACACCGGCAAGCCCTACAGCGAAAGCCCCGCTCTGATGACATGGGAAATCGCCAACGAACCCCGCGCATTCGCCGACGACAGCATCACAAAAGCAGCCTTTGCCGACTGGATTGGCCACACCGCAAAACTCATCAAATCGCTCGACCCCAACCACCTCGTTTCTACCGGTAGCGAAGGAAAACATGGCTGCGAACAAGACCTCGAACTCTGGACCAAAATCCATTCATATCCCGAAATCGACTACGGAATCCTGCATCTCTGGCCCTACAACTGGGGATGGGTTTCTGAAACGACAATCGTAGAAAACGTTGACTACGCTTGCCAGAAAACCGAAGAATATATCCGCCCCCACTACGAAGCAATGAGCAAAATTGGCAAACCGCTCGTGCTTGAAGAATTTGGCTACCCACGCGACGGATTTGTTTACACACCCGGCACCCCGACCATCGGTCGCGACCGCTTCTACGAATATGTATTTTCAATGATAGCAAACTCCGGAATGATTGCCGGATGCAACTTCTGGGGTTGGGGCGGCTTCGCAACCCCCGCCCACGAAAATTGGCAGCCATGGGACGAATACGTATGCGACCCCGCTCAAGAAGCTCAGGGCCTGAACTCAGTATTCGCGAAAGACACTACCACACTGGATATTATCCGCAAAATGACCACGAAAATCGTATCAAAGCACTAACCTAAATCTGCTAAAAATATAGTATCTAATAAACCAATATGAAAAGGAATTTAGCTTTAACCTGCATCGCAGCAATGGCATTCGGTCTGCACGCAACCGATTTAAAAGTCGATGCACTGGTCGACCACGACCTATGGTGGAATGCTCCCGAGCAGCCCACTCTGCGTTGGGTGGTCACCGACACATTAGGCCATGACAACACATCAGCCGTAACCTTCAGCCTCTCTACAGACCGCTGCAAGGCAAAAAAGATCTTTTCTCTTACTCAAACTGTCCGCCTCAAAGCCGGCCAGACCGACACCATCGAAATGCAGCTGCCCATCAGCGAACCCGGCTTCTACACCTGCTTCGCTGAAGACAACGGCAACCTCGTAAAGCAGTTCAACATCGGCTACGAGCCCACCAACATCGTATCTCTGCCCGACGCCCACGCTGATTTCGATCAGTTCTGGGAAAAAGCCCTGCAAGAATTAGCAGCCGTCGACGGACAATACACCATGACCGAGCTCCCCGAAAAGAGTGGCAAACTCCGCAAAATCTACCTCGTCACCATGCACTCATGGAACGACGAAATCATCAAAGGCTACCTCGCCGTCCCCGTAAAGAAAGGGAAATATCCCGTACAAATCTTTTATAACGGCTACAGCGCCAAGCCCTGGTGTGTAGGCGCCGACGACCGCCCCGATTGGATTGAATTCATTGTATCCTGCCGCGGCCAATTCCTTTGCGAAGAAGACAACAAATATGGCGACTGGATTCGCTACAACCTCGAAAATCCCGATCAATACTATTATAAAGGAGCATTCCTCGACTGCATCCGCGCAATCGACTTTGTAAGCCAACTTGATAAGGCCGACACACGCAACATGTTTGCCGAAGGCGGTAGCCAAGGAGGTGCATTCACCCTGATTGCCGGCTCGCTCGACCATCGCCTGCGCGCAATTGCCCCCTACATCCCCTTCCTGAGCGACTATCGCGACTATTTTAGCATCGTAGACTGGCCCGCCTTCCCCGTCAAAGAAGAAGCCCGCCAGAAAGGCCTTAGCGAAGACCAGATGTACTCAAACCTTACATATTTCGACATCAAAAACTTTGCTCGCCGCATCCAGTGCCCCGTATTAATGGGAATCGGCCTGCAAGACCCCGTATGCCCTTGCCATACCAACCTGTCGAGCTACAATCTGATCACAACCCCCAAAGAATTACACATTTACCCCCTTTGCGGCCACACCGTTGATTACGACGATTGGAACCCTCGCAGAAGTGCATTCTTTGAACAATTTATGCAAAAGTAGATTTTGTATACAAATTTGCGTATAATTAGATAAAAAAGTATTACATATTTTTGAGAAATTAAGTATAAATTTGTAAACAACATTTAAAATTATACGATTGGTCAATATTCTACCCTGAATAAATCATATTCTAACCTGAATAATTAACATCACTTACCTAATAAAAAATTACCAAAAAACTGTACATGAAATCAAGTAACTTTCTGAAAGCCAGAACGCTTACAGTAGCTTTGCTTACAGCAGCTTCAGTTAGTGCATCTGCACAAGTTACCGTTACCGGTACAGTCCTCGACCCTTCCGGAGATCCGGTTATCGGCGCTTCTGTAGTAGTTAAAGGACAACCTGTTGGTGTTGCAACCGACATTGACGGTAAATTTAAGCTAAATGTAGACAAGTCCGACGCCACTCTTGTTATTACCTACGTCGGTACTGAGAAGCAAGTTATCCCCCTGAAAGGGCGTACGAACATCAGTGTAACGCTGAAAGAAGACAGCAATGTTCTTGACGAAGTCGTTGTAGTAGGTTACGGTACACAGCGCCGTAGCGATATTACCGGTTCAGTAGCATCTTTGTCGCAAGACCAGATGCGTCAAACCATCGTAACTAACGCCGACCAGATGCTGCAAGGCAAGGTCGCCGGTGTGCAGGTTACTCAGAACTCAGGTGCCCCTGGTGGTGCTACCTCTATCCGTATTCGTGGTGCAAGTTCACTGAACAGCTCCAACGAACCTCTGTATGTAATCGACGGTGTCCCCATGACCAACAGCAACAACACCATTGGTGGTTTCTCTTGGGCCGGCGGTACCGACGGTCAGAACGTTGTTAACCCCTTGGCAGCTATCGCCCCGAGCG
>CAZKYD010000087.1:0-10218 GCA_964556875.1 uncultured Alistipes sp. | reverse complement strand
CAGCAAAAACATCACCTTTGAGGTGACGTTTTTCGGCATTTTTGTCCCCTTTGAGGGGAATTCCACAAATGACCGAATGAAATTGCCACATTTGACCGAATAAAATCGCCACATTTGACCGAATAGGGCAAAATTACCCTTTCACAATTGCGCTACAGCATGGCGACGTAACGGCGCACCTGCCTGAGGCAATCCATCAAGAATCGGTCGTTTTGGACTTGAAACATATTATATTTCAACTGCAGTTTCATCAACGATTCAGCAGGCACATCTAACGCCTCTTCAATTAACATTGTAGTAGCGGTATTGCGCACTTCTATCGCATCCTTCAGCACCTCTTCGGGATGCGTTGGTGTAAAACCATATCGTCTTGTTGCCATCGCTCTATTATTTATAATGATTCGACGTTAGAGTCATAGATACAACATTTTTGTTATTCCACAAAAATTGAGGACCTATTTTCAAAAAATAAAGCCATTAAGCAACTATTCAATTTTTACCATCGATTAAAGCTGTATAATTATACAACTTTTTCTATCTTTGCAACATGGTACGTAAGATCATAGTATATATTCTAAGGCACCAATCACATTTGCATGAAAATTAGCGTTATAACCCCAATTTTTAATCGCGAAGACTGCGCGGAGCGCTGCCTCAAAAGCGTAATTGCATCTGCCGAAGGGCTCAGCGACGACACTGTCGTTGAGCATGTCATTGTTGACGACGGCTCCTCCGACCGTTCAGCCCTGATTTGCGAAGACTATGCAAAGCGTTTCCCCATGATTAAGTTTATAAAACTGCCGAAAAATCGGGGGACAAACGCTGCCCGTAATACTGCAATCAATGCCGCTATCGGCGACTTTTGCGTTTTTCTCGATAGCGACGACTACTTTACGGCAGATGCCCTGCCGTTCATAGCCTCAACTATTAATGCCAACCCTACCTATCAGCATTATATGTTCGCACCTGACGATTGCATTGACTATTATACTGCGAACAAAATTATCCAAGGGGCCGACTCAAAGGTGCTCACCTACGCTAATTTCTTAAACAACGACATCAACTGCGACTTTATCCACACCGTCAATACCGACATATTACGCAAATATCCCTTCGACGAGCATCTACGCATTTACGAGGGGCTATTCTTTTTGCGCTTCTATCGCGACTGTCAACGGATGCTTTTCACTAACCGAATTGTCACCATTCGCGAACGAAGCAGAGCCGACAGCGTCAGCCGTGAAACTATCCGCACATCAAAGGCCGTTATCCAACGGAAAATCACATATGCCGAGCTAAATCTTAAATGGTTCCGCGAAGATTATCTCGCAATGGGGCTAAATGCCCGAATTAACTCTCTGCTTGTGCAGCTGATTGACAACTATCTCCTACTTGCCAACTACAACAAAGCCACAACGCTCAATAACGAGCTTATCGCTAACAACGGATCACTCCCCTCTCATCTCAAAGTTGTCAGGACTCTCCGCTTGGGGAGCCTCTATCGTTGGATGCTGAAAAGCTTTCTATTGCTGAAATATAACGTACTGAAAGCCCACGTTAAATAGCAAGTTTTCAGCTCTTCCCGGACTGTTCAGCTATCTCAAAAAATTTCATCAAATTCCGAGCATTTCAGCCGTTTCAGCCATCACCAACTTTCGGAATTTCGCAGGCGTCATAAACGTATCTACCGTTTTCAGGGCTCCCGCTGACAGCCGTGCGCGCAAATCGCGGTCTGTAATAATCCTCGCCAAAGCATCTGCGAAGGCCTCAACATTGCGATTTTCAACCAGGAAGCCGTTAAAATCGTCCTTCACGGTGTAGGGCATTGCCGAGTTGTTGAAACATACAACAGGCATTCCGTAAACCATCGACTCGCAAATTGCCATACCATACCCCTCTAACATCGACGGGAACGCAAATATATCAGCCTTCGACTTTATTTCGTCGAGTTGTTCATTCGTAACGAAGCCGGTATATGTAACGTCAAGCCCGTCAGCAGCAATCGTCCTATCCAGCATCTCCTTATACGCCGGCGTCACAATCTTTCCAACAATCGTAAGGCGACAATCTACATTGCGCTGCTTCAGCATCCCCATCGCCTCAATCAAATAGCGCAACCCCTTGCGATCGTTATCAACGGTGCCGATATAAAGCAAATTGCCCTGAATCGGGTTCACTTGATATTTCGGAGAGGCGGCTTCAAACGGTATTTGCCAATAATGAATCTCCTTTTTAGGGAAACATTGATGGCAGAGCTCATTCATATATGGGCTCGGCAGAATTATCTGCGACGCGCCACGGAGGAAAGTCGTCTCAAGAGTCTTAGTGTAACTACGGCGCAGGCCGGTAGCGCCCAGATGCTCAAAATGATGGATAATCACCCCGGTTTTCACGCCAAACAAGCGCAGCAAAAACATCAACGGGATGAACTGCCAAGCATGCGAACTATTGAACCACACCATCTCATAGCGGCGGAAACGCCCTGCTAAGAACAAGTTTTTCAACGGAGAGAATCGGCGTCCCCACTTGCCGCGATAATTGTTAAGCCAGATACGGTCGACCGATAGCTGTTCATTCTCCTTCAGAATTCTGAACAATCTATCTTCATACACCTGACCTCCGGTTAGGATTTCTCCACCGTGGCTATACAAAAACAGCAAGCTTTTCTTTCCCATGATTTTAGATATTTAGGCACCGCGATTCAGCTTTGTCCGGAATTTATTCTTCACCTTGTCGCGAAGGTCATCATCGATAGCGAAAAACCAGCTCAATGTGGTCATTATCACGGTCGATACTACCCCTATCACGATTAAATGAAGAATATCCATCGGCCAATCCCTTGAAAGCAGATAGGTTACAGCGAAATTCACCGCCAAAATCAGCATCGGGGTAAACACTCCGCGATGCCAGAAGCGAGTGACGGAAAATGCATGTAACTGAACTTTCAATATCAGCGAATTGACATATACAATCACAAAAATCATCACCAAATGAACGCAATATACAATCGGCGGATTTTCAGTAATCTTCAGCAATAACCACATTATCGGCAACTCGATAACATACAATGTTCCCGTAATGAAACTTACGCGCTTAACATTGCCGGTGGCGTGTACTCCGACACTCAATACCCCGGTCAGCAATTCGCCACAAACAGCCGCTAACGCTATGCGGCAGAACACCGACGTAAATCGCGGGGGCTCAACCAACCATAAATCGAGCAGACCGTCCATCCCGATAATTATCGGGATTATCAATAAGCCCAAAAGCAATAAGCTATATCGTGCGCAATTATTGAGCAACTTTAGCATATAAGGATAATTGCCCTTGGCATATTGTTGGATAATTTGCGGACGGAAAGCCGTGGTTATCGACCCGGCAAAACTGCTGATGGTTGAAGCAACTGTCAGACACAAACCGCCGGCTGCATTCAACACCGTGCCGCCAAACTTATTCAGCACAACCAGCACTCCCTGCGCACGACTCGTACACGCCAAATTGCCATAAATATCCCAAGAGCAGAACGCCAACAGGCTCCGAACTATCGCGCCATCGTTATGAAGGCTCCACTTACATTCAGCAAAATGACGCTTGGAATAAATCATATACATGCCGGCCACTATCCACGCTACAACCGCAAACAGAGCGCCGTAGAATATCAGATTATCTACCCCGCCAACATACTTCACAATCAGGATTATCGCCAACTTCAAGACTACATTGGCAATAGCTACCAACGCATAATAACCCATACTTTCATGAGCCATTATCGCCGCTACATAGGGAATCTGAAATATAGTAGCGACAGCAGCTAAAATTGAAAATTGATATACCCAATTGGCGGCTACAAGGCGTTCCGGGGCTATGACCAGCTGATGATTGACATACCAAAGTCCTCCGGTTTCAGCCAAGACCAGCAATATCAGAGCGATAAAAGCATGAACCGTCAGCGCTGCCGAAAACGTGTTGCGAAGCTTAAGTTTATCCCCAACGCCGAGCTCGAAACTGATAAAGCGCGAAGTTGCGCCGCTCATAGTCCCATTTAAGAAACCGAGAATCAAAACGATACCCCCAACAACATTATAGATGCCATAATCCGATACGCCCAACACATCCAACACCACACGCGAAGTGTATAACGATATAAATATCGTCAACATCATGCGCCCATAAAGGTAGACGGTGTTTTTCGCTATGCGCTTATCGTTAGCAGATGGCATCTTGGTTAATAGTTAGGTTAACAGCGGGACATCCTCATGGGGATATTCCTCCTTAGATATCGGTTTGTTCGCTAACAATACAGTTGCGAACGCCAACGAACCCAGATAGATGCCCTCCTTGAACAGCCAGCCGGAAAATCCGCCCAAGCCATACCACACAATTACAAGCATCACATTATAGAAATACCCCCTATACCGATCTTCTCTTAACAGCCAGCATAACCCAAACAGGAACAATACATGGACAACCAGACCGAAAAATCCCAACTTCAGGAAAAGCTGAATCGGGGCAATTTCCACCTCGATACAGTTGGTATAACGCATCGTTGGGTCAGGGATATATTCGTTATATACCAAGAATTTTGGGTTCTTCGTATCCGGGGGAATAAAACCGAAACCGAAGAAGGTTTTCTCTTGCTCAAAGATATTTTCAAATTTCGAAATTGCCTGAGCCGCACGTCCGGAACCTGCCGACGAAACGTCCTCATCATCCTCGGCATCACCCACAGCTACCAGCTGGTTGATTGACGAGGCAATTCGCAGTTTCGATTGCATATAACTTTCATCCTCACCGGTGTATCCCATCGAGTCATCTATAAAGTATAGTCCCACCAATGCGGCGAGTCCCAGTGTGCCATAGATAATCAAAGTCTTAACTTTACCGATAGAAAAGAAATAGCCTACCAAGATAGCCGTATAGAACGTGAATGTCTTTGTAGACATAATGGCTACGATAACGATTACCCATTGCCACCATTTCATCTTGTAATATCGAGCGATAGGATAAATCAGCAACGCCATCGGATAAAGTCCAGGGGGATACTTTCGCGGAATCAAGCCCATCGGTCCACGCATCAACAGATGCATCCATGTCGACTTCGTGCCTTTAAAATCAATCCACGATTGCGGAATCAGCACCCATCCGCGGAACACGTAAGCGTCCAAAATGTAGAACACACAAATTATCAGCTGAATTGTGAATAGGCGTGTCCAAAAGCGATGCATATCGAACGGCTTCCCTGAAAAAGCCATCATCGGTATGATAAAGAAGCAGAACGCAAGATACTCTAAGATAGTTCGGAACTGATTCCCAATCGTTTCATCGCTGATAAAGGCCTCAAGCCAGGTTAATGCCGCATACGCAAAATATAGCAGCAAAATCATCTTTAGCTGACGCGTTTTCTTAAAGACACACATCCCGAACAACGAGAGCGTCGTCACAAAGAACAGTGGGTTGATACCCCACTGGATATTTGCACGCGTCAAAGCGTATCCACCTAACACCAGGGTCAGCTTGATGATGAACCCCTCGCGGTCGGTGTTCCACGATTTAAGAAGCAGGATTACGACCAAAAGATAACCCAACGGCATTTCCAAACCTATCAGCGAAAGCGATAGCAAGAAAACCGTATCCCAAAGCCACTCCGAACGAGTAACATTGAAATACACCTTTTCCCCGGTGCCTTTTTCAGGCGCCGAGGAAACGGGTTTATCTTTAATTATGTTTACAGTCGGGGATTCCGTCATTTCTTACCGAAGAGTTTGCTAAAGAAACCTTTCTTTGAATGGCCGGGGGTGTCTTGGTAATTATCACCGGTGCGGCCATAGCCGTAGCCGTAGCTCATTACCGATTTCGTTCCGTTGACAACAACCGACATCTTCGGCAGGCGTTCCTCTTCGTAGAGCGAGTTGATAAACTGCATATCGCGAGTGCGAGTAACGCCAAGGCGGGTGATATAGATGGTAGCATCAACATTTTCGGCAATCGACAGGGAGTCGCTGACCATACCGACAGGAGCAGAATCGACAATTACGTAATCGTAACGTTCGCGAGCTTCATTGAAGAATTCAACCAAGCGCGGATCGAGCAGCATTTCTGCGGGGTTCGGTGGGATAATACCGGCAGTAACCACATGCAAGTTGGTAACATCCTTAACGGTCTGCAGCACATCCTCAAACTTCATCGAGGTCTGCGCCAAGTAAGCGGTAAGGCCGGGGAAGTTGCCGGGCAGATTCAGGTATTGAGCCAGCATCGGTTTACGGATATCAAGGCCGACGAGTAGCACTTTTTTACCCATCAGCGCAAAGGCCGATGCTAAGTTGATAGCGATAAACGATTTACCTTCGCCCGACTGAGTTGAAGTAACCATCACAACCTTGTTGCGCTTATCCTTGAGAATAAACTGCAGGTTGGTACGCAACAGCTTAAACAGCTCAACGGTTGATGATGTACTATTGGGAGTAACCAGCAATGAGCGGCCGGCATGAGAGGTCGACATCTCGCCGAGAATCGGAGCCGAGAGTGCATTCTCAATTTCGCTACGAGTTTCAGGTTTACCCTTAATCAGCTTCACGAGGTAGATGAAGATAATCGGGAGAATCAAACCGGCGATAAACGCAAAGACTAACATCTTCAGGCGTGACATCGTAATCGGTTCGGAGGGGACAAATGCGGGGTCAACAACTACACCCTTAGATACTGCGTTAGAAAGCAGCACGGCGGTTTCTTCACGCTTTTCGAGGAGCAACAGATAGAGTTCCTGCTTCAGCAGTTGGTCGCGCTTAATATCAACCAACTTGCGTTCCTGCATAGGCAGGTTGCCAAGTGAAGCCTGAGTAGCGTCGATACGTGAGCGAAGCTCTTTTACAACAGCCTGGCAGTTATCGAAGTTCTTAGCGAGCGATACCGTAATGTTGCTACGCATCGCGTCTAATTGCTTTTCAATAGTTTTAATCTGCAAGTTGTCTTCCTTAGCATTGGTCATCAGCTGCATACGCTTAACAGCCAACTCATTATAAGCGGTAATCAAGGCATTTACGCCGGTGGCGGAAGCATCGGTTGCAGTGTAGGGTATCATGGCATATTCATTACCGGGAGTGGCAATGAAATCGCGAGCCATGCGAGCAATTTCGAGCTGACTTTCAGCTGCATACAGCTGCTTGGAAATTTCTCCCTTTACGGTAAAATTATAAGTAGCGTCAGCCTCGATATCAACGATCTGGTTAGATTCTTTGAATTCCTGTAAGCCGGTTTCAATGCCGGAGAGGTCTTCGGCAAGCTGATTGATACGGCCATCCAGGAAGGCGAGAGTCTTATTTCCCTGCTGATTCTTATTCGAAATAACTCGTTCGTCATATTTCGACATCACGGTGTTCAGCACCTTCTTACCAAATTCAGGATCGTTGGTAGGATAAAGCAGCTGGATAACGTGGGTCTTTTTATTGGCGATATTAGCAGCAATATCTTCATCGAGGTCTTCAGCCGCACCGTCGTAACCTTTCACGGTGATAACAGCCTTACAAGATTCGCCGTCAATAAACTGCTCTGTCTTGGTTACTACAAACTGACCGTAAATAGTTTTCACTTCAAGCGGCAGTTTGGCATCCTTAACATCGGCGAGGGTGACGCGTTCCGGCCCGATAACCTTCACTTTAGCCAGGCCTTTATCGTTTACCTTAATCTTAAAGATAAGCGAAACCTTAGTGGTATCAGCAAACTGAGGGGGCACAATTACATCGAGAGGGTAATTCTCAACCATGGTAACGTGCTGGAGGAAGCCCGTTCTGACAACGCGCTTACGATCCAAGCCCAAATCCTTGGCAACACTGCGATAGAGCGAATGAGAGCTCAACACGAAGATTTCATCATCGACATAGTTGGTTGCGCCCAACAGGCTACCGAAACTCAGTGATGACAGCGGATCGTTATCGCCGGTATCAATTAACACGTTAGCAGTTACCTCATATACCGGACGGCGGATTACCGACCAGAGCAAAGCTAACGAGCAGCAGCAGATCACTGAAATGACAAACAGATACCACTTAGCGCGATACTGTTGAAACAGATTTGAGATGTCGATTATATCTGAAGAGTTTTTCTTTTTTTCCATTCTCGCAAAATCACTTAATTGCCAAGGCAATGATTAATGAAGCTAACACTGAACATGCACTAACAACGGTTGAAACCATCGACAGTTTGTAGCTCTTATTACTATCATATTTTGCAATACCTTCGCGAACATTGTTCGGACGAACATAAATGTAATCGTTAGGCTGAAGGTAATAATATTCTGATGTCAGCAGGTCAGACGATGTAAGGTCGAGCAAAACGCGCTTCTGAGTACCATTCTCCTCGCGGATAAGCAACACTTCCTCGCGCACACCGTAGGGGGTTAAATCGCCTGCATCTACGATAGCATCCAGAATCGTATAGCGGTTAGTAGTAACCAGAATCGCAGCCGGATTATTTACTTCGCCAAACACATTTACACGAAAGTTCTGCATTCTAACCGTTACCACGGGGTCGTCAACCCATTTTGAGATGCGGGTTTTAAGGTCGGCCTGCAACTCTTCGGTAGTCATCCCGGCTACATGAATCGTTCCGATTTGAGGGAAATCCAAGTCGCCGTCATTGCTAACAACGTAAGTCAGCTGGCGGGGCGACTGATAGATCTGCATATCCTTCTGTGTCGCAGGGTTAGCAGCCGGCAAATTAAACTGGGCCGTAGCTTCAGGCTGAGTAGAAGTCACGGTAATAAAAAGCTCGTCGTTGGGCGAGATTTTAACCAATTCGTTTTTCGGCAAATTAACTACTTGAGTCTGGTCTGTTATATCTCTAAAGTAAGCAAGATTACTTTTTGAAGAGCTGCAAGACGCAAATAATAACGACGAAAACAGCACGCCCATAATGATTGGGAGACGCGATATGTAGCGGTGTAGCATATTTATGTAGTTCAGTGGTTAGCGCAAAAACATTGCGTGTTCTTTCTTTCTAACGTTTTAATTTCTTTTTTATTATTTACCCTAAACCTTATTTCCGTAGCAGATATTTTTCAAGTATCTGCCCTACCGAATCTGCCACAGCCGAGGCTTTGAAGCGTTTGCAGGCATAGCTATGGTTATACTGCGAAATTTCCGCAACCTTCTCGGGGTTAGAGAAATAGGGTTTCAACAAAGAATAATACTCCTGAGGATCAAGACTTTCGGTCAATACGCCCATTTTCCCATCTTCAAAGAAATCGGCAGTACCGCCTACCGGACGAGTCAACGTTGGGAGCCCAAAGGCCATAGCCTCCAGCAGAGATGTCGGCATTCCTTCGCCATAGGTCGGGAAGATATAGAAGTCGCTTTCGCGGTAGATGCGAGCGATTTCAGTTCCTTCAATATGTCCGGTAAAGTTTACTCCCTCAATCTGATGGTCGGCAACATATTTACGAGCCGGTTCATATTCAGCGCCATCGCCTGCCACGGTCAACGTAGCGTCAGGGTAATCCCGCTTAATTAGCTTAAACAGTTCCAGCGTTTCATACAAGCCCTTCTCCTTGATCAATCGACAGAGGAACAAGAACTTACGCATAGCGCCTTTACGGGTTGAGATATCGAAATCATCCAGCAGCGAGTCGGCAACCTTTGTGGTAGTCAATTCAATCGGAGTAGTCACCCCTAAATCGAGGAGCTGCTGACGAAATTGACCGGCAAGCACCAGTATAACGCTCGCCTGATTCAGGTCGGCAACAAGCTTCTCCTTCGGCAGGGAGGCTACATACTCGGCAGTCCATCCATGAAACATAATGGCAACAGGCACATGCAGCCGTCTGGCGATTTTCATGAACATTCTGTCGCGGGTCCAAGCCTTATGGTTAAACGACGGATTGATCATCACTCCGTCATACTTTCCAAACAGCAGTTTCACGAAGAATTTGACATAGTCGAAGGGGAGCCACCAAAGGCCGCTCCATCCTTCACGCCGTTTGCCCATTATATTGTATTCTATATTCTCCTGCAGGAACGGACGCAACCCTATGTAATGATTGGTTACGCCCCCGTGGATATGACGGTAATCCGGGAGATTTAATAGTATCTTCATTGCAAATCTATTCCCATTGCATTACCTAAGCGAATCAGGTAATTATATTTGGTTATTAAGATTGGGGTAATCTGGACAACAAAGTTAGAAATAAACTCCTTAATATACAAATTTACCTGCGAATCCCCCCTC
>CAZKYD010000086.1:8748-10229 GCA_964556875.1 uncultured Alistipes sp. | reverse complement strand
AGAAGCGGGAGAAGATGGAGGCGAGGATGTCGGGGGTGGTGAGGGTGCCGGTGATTGAGGAGAGGTGGTGGATTGTGGCACGGAGGTCTTGGGCGATGAGGTCGCCGGGGAGGTTGGTGCGGAGGCCGTCGAGGACGGCGGTGGTGGATTCAGCAGCGGCTTTCAGGGCTTGGGCATGGCGGAGGTTAGTGACGAGGATGGTGTCTTCGTCGGTGTTGCCGCGTAGTTGATCGGCCAATGAGGTCAGTGCGGTAAGGAGTTGCTGGTGTCCCTGGCCGGTTTTCGTTGAGAATGGTATGATGGTTTGGTAATGTGCTTGCGAGGTGGGGACGTCGGCTGTGGCAATGGCTCCGGAAATGTCGGATTTGTTGAGCAGTAAGATTGTGGGGGTAGCAGAATCGTCAGCCGTCGCGGTATCTGAGAGTGAGGCTACGGCCTCTGGAGCGGTGGCATCGACTACCGAGATGATGATGGCTGCTCGTGAGCGGGCTTGCAGCGATCTTTCGATGCCTAAGGCTTCGATGGGGTCAGTTGTTGAGCGCAGACCGGCGGTGTCGATGAATCGGAAGAGATAATCACCGATTTCGAGGGTATCCTCAATGGTGTCGCGGGTGGTGCCATGAATATCCGAAACGATTGCACGGTCCTCCCCTAACAGCAGATTTAGCAACGAAGATTTGCCGGCATTTGTCGGTCCGATGATGGCCACTGGGATACCATCTTTAATTGCTGAGCCTGCCGAGAAGGATTTATATAAGCGCGACACTTCGTCGTGGATTGCCTGTGCAATTTCTCTGAGACGTTGGCGCGATGCAAATTCAATTTCTTCTTCCGAAAAGTCGAGTTCCAATTCTAATAGCGAAGCCAGTTCTAATAGTTTATCGCGCAGTTGGTTGAGGCGCGCGGAGAATGCGCCCTTCATCTGCGATGCGGCAATACGATGAGCGGCACGCGAATTTGAAGCAATAACATCAGCCACGGCTTCAGCTTGCGCGAGGTCCATTTTCCCATTAGCGAACGCACGGCGTGTGAATTCTCCGGCTTCAGCTAATCGACAACCATTGGCAATTAGCAGTTCCAGTAACCGACGCTGCACATATCTCGAGCCATGGACCGATAGCTCCACAACGTCTTCACCGGTAAATGATGCCGGAGCACGAAAAACAATAGCAACAGCCTCATCGAGCAGTTCGCCGTTGCGCTCAGTGTCGAGCAATCTGCCAAAGCTCGCTGTATAACCCTGTAAATCAGTCAAGGCCTTACCTTTCCAAAGTTTCTGAGCATTTTCGATAGCTTTCGGACCGCTAACACGAATAACGGCGATTCCCCCCACCCCGGCGGGCGTAGAGATAGCGCAAATTGTATCATTAGATGTAACGGCCGAAGCCATAAGACTGCTATTTCGGAGTTCTGCGTTGCTATTCATAACCACAAAGTTACCGAAAATCATCGACATTTCACTCCCCCATCCCCAATTTTTC
>CAZKYD010000086.1:0-8648 GCA_964556875.1 uncultured Alistipes sp. | reverse complement strand
ATTTTAGTAAAATTTAAGGCAATTATGCGAGAAAAAGCTTGGTTTAATTTGTTATATATTAGAAAATTACTAATTTTGCAGCAAGAAAGGGAAACACACCATGCACATTGGCAAAATGATCCAAGA
Source organism: uncultured Alistipes sp. (assembly GCA_964556875.1). GTDB lineage: Bacteria > Bacteroidota > Bacteroidia > Bacteroidales > Muribaculaceae > UBA7173. The sequence continues at coordinate 8,522 of CAZKYD010000086.1, read as the reverse complement.
TGAATTTGAACATCTACCTAAGACACAATCGGTCACGTGGTTCTCTAAGCAACTTTGTTGCGACAGAAGGAATATTTATGATATCTTTCATCGCGATAATATTGACATAGAGTTGCTCTTGCGTATTAGTCGTGTTCTAAATCATGATTTTTTCCAAGACATTTCCCAAGAGCTAAACCAGTCTGACTCTATCTGATTCAAGCAACCTCTATCTTATCTAAAAAGCCTTCTCCAACACAGAGAAGGCTTTTTAGGTCTCAGCCATTGGCTACCCCACCCCTAAAGACTTATAAAGGTAATAAGCCGATCGGCGATGCCGGGCCTTCGGCGCCATGACGGGAAAACAGGCTCAGCGTCAGCCGTAAGGCTATGGAGCGTGCAGAAGTCAGAGGGCTGAATATTGTCAGCTTTTAAGCCGAGCGAAAGCATTCGCTGGCGGTTTACTGCCTGCAAATTCAAATGAGGCTTTGTAAACTCCGTTGCCACACAATCCTCGAACCCTGCCGATGCGAAGCGCTCTACCAATTCCAAGTCAACCTCGTAGCAATTGCAGCATATCGACGGGCCGAATGCTGCCACGATTTTTTCCGGCGTAGCCCCCATCTGAATCAACCGCTCCACAGTGCGGTCTACAATTCCGTTCAGCGAGCCACGCCATCCGGCATGAATCGCCGCAACAGCCTGAATATCCGGGGCATGCATCAGAATAGGCACACAGTCGGCAGTCCTCACCCCAATAGAAAAATCAGAGCGCGAAGTAATCACGGCGTCAACATCCGATAGATCTTCCCTACCGGTAACAACTACGGCAACATTTGCGGTATGAGTTTGCTTAGGCAGAATCAACGTTGCTCCCTCACGGAAAGGGACAGTTAACGGCGTCAGCTGAAGCGATGTAAAATATCCGCGAGCCCCATTATTGTAGAACAAATTATAATGCATGGTAATGTCAAAATAACGCCAAATTGGCGATGTAGCCACAAAGTTACATAGATTATTCCGAAAAATGAGTGCCGATTTTGTCAGGTGGGTTAAAATTGCTAAATTTGCGTTGTAATCGAAATTATCAAGAATCTTGAAAATAAGAGAATAATGAAGAATGTTCTTACGCGTTCCCTAACCGGATTACTCTACATTGCTGTAATCGTTGGCGCTATCTTTGGTGGCCATCTCTGGTTTTGGGGGCTGACAGTGCTTTTAGGAGCGATGGGTGTGAATGAGTTCAATCGAATTGCCAACAAACGGCACATCTCCAACACAACAGCTCTTTTAGATATCTTCGGAGCAATAATCCTGATTTCGGCCGGATCGATCATCGTCGGAGGAAAATCGCTGACAGGATTTATGGCTTCGTGGGACTTAGCTACATTCCTCTTCTCTTATGTTATATACCTCGTAGCGCGCCTGATAGCCCAGCTTTATGTTCAGGACGGCAACGCCTTAGAGCATTATGCTCATTCGTTTATGGCGCAGATTTATGTAGCCTTCCCAATGTGTCTGTTAGGATGGCTGTATAATCTGACATCACCGGTGTTTGTGCTGTCGATGTTCATTCTGATTTGGCTGAGCGACACCGGCGCCTTCTGCGTAGGATCGCTCTTCGGCAAGCACCGCCTCTTCGAACGCATCTCCCCGAAAAAATCATGGGAAGGCTTTCTGGGCGGCTTGTTCTTCTGCTTGGTAGCTGCTGTAGTGTTAGGCTACTTCTTCCCGGAAGATTTCCGCGGCATGGACTTCTGGCGCATGCTCGGATTCGGCGCAATTGTCTGCGCCTTCGGCACATGGGGCGACCTTGTAGAATCGCTTATCAAACGCACTCTTGGTGTAAAAGATTCCGGCAACATCTTGCCCGGTCATGGAGGCATCCTCGACCGTATCGATTCACTGCTGTTAGTAGTTCCGGCTACAATGGCATATCTTCTGGCAATCGCCGTACTGACCTATTGATCTTGACTTTTATCAATCCGATATGACTTCCAACGAACGTTACATGATGCGCGGAGTTTCCGCAGCAAAAGAAGATGTCCATAACGCGATAAAGAATGTCGATAAAGGGCTTTACCCCCAAGCGTTCTGTAAAATCATCCCCGATATTCTCGGTGGTGACCCTGAATGGTGTAACATCATGCATGCCGATGGCGCAGGCACAAAATCCTCTTTGGCCTATGCCTATTGGCGCGAAACCGGCGATCTATCCGTATGGCGCGGCATCGCACAAGATGCCCTCATCATGAATATCGACGACCTGCTGTGTGTCGGCGCTACTGATAATATTCTCGTATCATCTACCATTGGGCGCAACAAGCGCTTGATCCCCGGCGAAGTTATCGCTGCCATCATCAACGGCACCGAAGAACTTCTCGAAAAAATGCGTTCGTTAGGCGTTAGCATCTACAGCACCGGCGGCGAAACCGCCGACGTAGGCGACCTTGTACGCACCATCATCGTCGACTCAACAGTTACCTGCCGTATGCGTCGCGCAGATGTTGTTAATAATGCCAACATTAAAGGTGGCGATGTGATTGTAGGCCTCTCCTCATGCGGCCAAGCCACCTACGAATCGGAATACAACGGCGGCATGGGTAGCAACGGCTTGACCTCAGCGCGCCACGACGTATTTGCAAAAACCGTAGGTAAGAAATATCCCGAAACCTACGACAACGAGATGCCCGACGAATTAGCTTACAGCGGCAACGTTAATCTGACCGACGCCGTTGAAGGCACTCCCGTTGATGCCGGCAAACTCGTCCTCTCCCCCACCCGCACTTACGCTCCGGTTATTAAGAAACTCCTTGCCGAAATGCGTCAAGCAATCCACGGCATGGTTCACTGTACAGGTGGCGCCCAGACAAAAGTGCTCCACTTCGTTCAGAACAAACACGTTATCAAAGACAACATGTTCCCCGTACCCCCTCTGTTTGCCCTCATCCAGCAGCAGAGCGGCACCGATTGGCGCGAAATGTACAAAGTATTCAACATGGGTCACCGTATGGAAATCTATGTATCGCCCGAGGATGCCGCAAAGGTAATGGAAATCTCAGAAAGCTTCGGCATTGAGGCTCGCATAATTGGCCGAGTTGAAGATGCCCCTGAAAATCGCCTAACCATCATCGGCGAGCATGGCACTTATGAATACTAAATGAAACTTCTTCGCTCTCTCTCGGTTATCCTTACTGCGATGACCCTCTCGTCATCGCTCCTTGGAGGTTGTTCCTTCAAGAAGGGAAATACGGCCGATGACAACGCAGAAGCGAACCATAAACCACTCCCCGACACCATCCGAGTGGCAACCCTTTATAGCCCAACTTCTTATTTCCTCTACAGGGATCAGGAGATGGGCTATGATTATTCATTGGTGAACCAATGGGCCCAGGACAAGGGGATGATAATCGAGCTTACAGTGGCGCCATCAATGGCCCGCATGATCGAGCTCCTCGACTCCGGCAAAGTAGACCTCGCCGCCTACGAAATTCCGGTCACAGCAGAATATAAGCAGCAAGTGACAGCTTGCGGACCGGAATATATCACAAGCCAGGTGCTAGTGCAACCCTTAGTTGACGGCAAACCCGCCATTACCGACGAAACGCAACTCGTAGGGAAAGACGTCTATGTTGAAGCAGGCTCGAAATATGAATATCGCCTGCGCAACCTCGACAGCGAACTCGGTGGAGGAATAAATATCCACGAAGTAAATCGCGACACCCTCATCACCGAGGACCTCGTAGACATGGTGTCGGAAGGGCTAATCCCACTAACCGTTGTCGACAGCGACATTGCGCGCATCAACAAGACCTACTATAGCGACCTCGACGTATCGCTGCAGCTCAGTTTTCCTCAAAAAGCCTCGTGGGGAGTAGCCCCCAACAATCAGTGGCTCGCCGATTCAATCAATGCATGGTTCGAAACCGAATCGCCACGCCGCCGCCAGGCCGAACTGTTGAAACGCTATTTCGAGTTAAGCAAAAACGGCGAAACGGATTATGTCGGCGACATGAATCTCGATCTATCGAAAGGACGCATTTCGCCATACGACCATCTTTTCAAAGCCACCGCCCATCAGATAGGTTGGGATTGGCGCATATTAGCCGCCATCGGCTATGCCGAAAGCGGATTTAACAACAATCGCGTATCCTGGGCCGGCGCAAGAGGTATCATGCAGATTATGCCCCGCTCAGCTACCGCTTACGGCCTACCGCTTGACCGCATCGAAGACCCCGTTGAAAATATCGCCGCTGCCGGACGTATGTTGGTCTCTCTCGACAAATCTTTAGCTAAAAAAGTACCGAACAAAAACGAGCGACTGAAATTCGTCTTAGCAGCCTATAATTCCGGCATCGGTCATATCTACGATGCTATTGCTCTCGCCGGCAAGTATGGACGAAATCCTCAAATTTGGGACGGAAACGTAGAGCAAGCCCTGCTGATGAAGGCCAATCCGGAATACTATTCAGACGAAGTATGCCGCAACGGCTACTTCGGCGGGCGCCATACGGTAGCTTATGTAAAAAGGGTTACCGCTCTGACAGCTAAATTCAGAGAAAAAATCCACTAAAAATAAAACATATACGGTAAGAAATCCGTTATTTATATATTGTTAAAACAGAATTCTTCACAACTCATTATAATACAAATTATATCACAATGAGAAAACGTTATTTATCTGTTGCTGTAGTGCTCACGCTTATGGCATCATTTATGCTCTCCTCTTGTGTAGGCTCTTTTGCCCTCACTAACAAACTCTTAGGCTGGAACCGCCAGATTGGCAACAAGTTTGTCAACGAACTCGTATTCTTCTGCTTCTGGATTATCCCTGTTTACGAAGTTACCAGTCTTGCCGATGTCCTCGTGCTGAACTCCATCGAATTCTGGAGCGGTAGCAACCCCGTTGCTCAAGGTCGCTCGGTAATCGAAGGTGCTGATGGTCGCTATCTCGTTGATTGCGACGGCAAAGGCTACACTATCACCTCAGAGAACGACGGCTCGGTAGTTCGCCTCGATTTCGACGCTGAAGACCACTCTTGGAGCGCATCAGCCAACGGCAGCGAACCGGTTAAATTCATGAGCTTCGTTGACGACACCCACGTAAATATGCTCACCCCCGACGGCTCGTTTGCTCTTGTAGAACTCTCCGACAATGGCATGATGGCTTATCGTGAAGCAGTTGCCGCATCTGCAGCTAACTCGCTTTACGCTAAGAACTAAGCCCTCATTCTACAGAAAAAGTAGTAGCCTAACTATACCAAAATGAAATCCTTAAATCGCGTGAGAACTTTGGTAGCAGGGCTATGTCTGGCATCCGTAGCGATGTCGGCAGTTGCTCAATTGCGCACCAATGAGGGGGTACAATACCTCCTATCACAGTCTAAAGATATGAGTCAAGATTTTCTTGACCTCAGTAATACTTACTTTTTCGCCGACAGCCTTGTAGCGTTGAATGTAGCTGATGGTGAAGGTGTACTGAGCTGGCGTCGTCAGCAATTAATGCCACGCCAAGCGTTTAATGCCAACACCTATCTCCATCAGCCACTTCAGTCGCTCGACTTCCCCGAAACTGCCTACGACAACAATCCCCAACTCTGCTTCAAGATTGAGCCGGTAAATGAGCGTACGCTTCGCATCCGCCTCTACACCTCCCCTATCGTCCCGGCTGATGATGCCGACGACCCGATGCTTATCGCGAAGCCTGCCGATGGCCGTAGCCAATGGAAGGTTAGCCAGGATGCTAATAAAACCGTCTACACCTCCTCTGAAGGCTCATTGACCATCGAACATTACCCTTGGCGCTTAATCCTCCGCGATAAAAACGGCAAGGAATTAACCCATACCCGCACATGGAGCGACAACGACTCCACTCAGGTGAAAGTTCAGCCCTTCAGCTTTATCAAACGCGGCTCGGATAATTCGCGCAGCTGCCATCCGGTTTTCAACCTGGCTTCAGGCGAAAAAATCTATGGCTGCGGTGAATCGGCAACCGCCCTCAACAAAGCCGGCCAAAAGCTGAACTTCTTCGTGACCGACCCTCAGGGCCCGGAGACGCCTTATATGTATAAGCCGATACCATTCTATTTCAGCAACCGCGGCTACGGAGTATTCATGCATACCTCCGCTCCCGTCACTGCTGATTTCGGCTGTAGCTATATCGGAGCCACACAGCTCTATATGGCCGACGAAGTTATCGACCTATTTGTATTTATCGGCGAACCGAAAGAGATTCTGACCGAATACACCTCCCTGACCGGACGTCCGGAAATGCCGCCATTATGGAGCTTCGGCACCTGGATTAGCCGTATCACCTACTTTAGCGAAGCCGACGGCCGAGAAGTAGCCTCACAGCTACGCAAAAACAAGATTCCAAGCGACGTAATCCATTTCGATACCGGCTGGTTTGGCGTTGATTGGCAATGCGATTACGCGTTTGCCGCCGATCGTTTCGACGACCCCCAAAAGATGCTCGACGACCTAAAGAAAGATGGCTTCCACACTTGTCTTTGGCAGTTGCCCTACTTTACTCCGAAGAATAAATTCTTCAACGAACTGGTTGAAAAAGGGTTATACGTACGCAACGGCCGTGGCCAACTCCCCTACGAAGATGTAGTTCTTGACTTCACCAATCCGCAGACCGTAGAATGGTATCAAGGAAAGCTCTCATCACTGCTTGATTTGGGCGTCGGCGCTATCAAAGTGGACTTCGGCGAAGGTGCTCCGCTCGATGGAATTTATGCCAACGGACGCAGCGGCCTGTATGAACACAATCTCTACCCATTGCGCTATAACAAAGCCGTAGCAGATATCATTCGTCAGAAACACAACGAAAACATCATCTGGGCGCGCTCGGCTTGGGCAGGTTCACAACGCTATCCGCTGCATTGGGGTGGCGATGCAGCTACGACCGATGCCGGTATGGAAGGCACTCTGCGCGAAGGCTTATCGTTAGGTCTGAGCGGATTCTCTTTCTGGAGCCATGATATCGGTGGATTCGTAACCTCAACCTCTGAAGAGCTCTATCGCCGCTGGCTCCCTATGGGATTCCTATCCAGCCATAGCCGCATACATGGTGCTCCCCCAACAGAGCCTTGGTATTATGGCAAAGCATTTACCGACTATTTCCGCAAATGCGCCGAATTGAAATATTCGTTGATGCCTTACGTCTATACCCAGGCTGTTGAGAGCGCCGCCCACGGCTGGCCAATGCTCCGCGCCCTACTCCTGGAATTCCCGAACGATCCGGGCGTTTGGACCGTTGAAGATGAATACCTCTACGGCTCCGACCTCCTTGTAGCCCCAATGATGGAAGCCGGCAACAACCGCAATGTCTACCTCCCCGGCGAAGACAGCTGGATTGACTATCAAACCGGCAAAGTCTATACTCCCGGATGGCACAACATCGCTTGTGGCGACATTCAAGTTGTAATGTTGGTACGCGATGGCAGCGCCATTCCTACGGTTCCCGTAGCTCAATCTACCGACCGTATTCAGTGGGATAAACTAACCTGGAAAGACTTCTCGGTTAACAAGAAAGCCGCCGCTCATACGGTTCATCTTCCCCAATAATGCCTTAGAAAATCGGCAGAAACTCTTGGTGAATTTGCGGTAATTTGTTAACTTTGCAGATAGACCTATAGAAATTCACAAATTAAAATATAAACATCACTACCTAACAGATTAATGGAAAACCAAGAACTCCTCAAAACTGTAAAGGAGAGAGCCCAAGTTTGGCTCTCAGAGCAATATGATCCCGCTACTCGTGCTGAAGTTAAGTTGATGCTCGAAGCTGAGGATCCCACTCCCCTTATTGAAGCTTTCTATCGCGACCTCGAATTTGGTACCGGCGGTCTGCGCGGCATTATGGGCCCGGGCTCTAACCGTATGAACATCTATACCGTTGGCGCTGCAACTCAGGGCCTGGCTAACTACCTGAAAGAAGCTTTCCCCAATCTGCCTCAGATTTCTGTAGCTGTAGGTCACGATGTCCGCAACAACTCTCGCAAATTTGCTGAAATCGTTGCTAACATCTTCTCAGCTAACGGAATCAAGGCTTATCTCTTCGATAGCTTCCGTCCTACCCCCGAACTCTCATTCGCCATTCGCGAACTCGGTTGCCAGAGCGGTGTGAACATCACAGCTTCTCACAACCCCAAAGAATATAACGGCTACAAGGCTTACTGGGCTGACGGCGCACAGATTATCGCTCCCCACGACGTTAACATCATCAACCACGTTAACGCTATCAAGTCGGTTAGCGAAATCAAGTTCAACGGCAACCCCGACCTGATTGAAATCATCGGTGAAAACATCGACAAGAAGTTCCTTGCTGAAATCAAGAAGCTCTCTCTTTCACCCGATGTTATCGAACGCCATAAAGACCTCAAGATCGTCTACACACCTATCCACGGCACCGGCGTTAAGCTCGTTCCCGAATCATTAAAGAACTACGGCTTCACCAACATTATCCACGTTCCCGAACAGGATATCCCCTCTGGCGACTTCCCCACCGTTGAATCTCCCAACCCCGAAAACGCTTC
>CAZKYD010000085.1:0-10599 GCA_964556875.1 uncultured Alistipes sp. | reverse complement strand
CGGTACCATCCTCAGTAGTCACGTAGTCACCGGGGATTACTCGGAACGCACCTTCGCCAGGATTCATCCATGGGATTAGCTGCTCATAGTGATGCCCTACAAGTTCTTTACCCTTTAGAGTTGCAACAACTTCAAAGGGAATTAACTTGGCACCCTTTTCATATTCATCAAGCTTCAAGCCTGCTGCTTTCTGGTTAAAAAGCGATCCCATAAGCGCAACGGCAACAACTACAGTTTCCTTCTCGCCACTATAGGGATTGTATGTGCGTACAATATTATAGTCAATTTCCGGACCAACAGCTAAGGCTGTGTTTGATGGGAGAGTCCACGGAGTAGTAGTCCATGCCAAGAAATAGGGCTTACCCCATCCGGTCATAGCGTCTGTAGGATCAGTACAAAGGAACTGAGCCGTACATGTAGTATCTTTGACATCGCGGTAACATCCGGGCTGATTTAACTCATGAGAGCTAAGTCCGGTGCCTGCTGCCGGCGAATAGGGCTGGATAGTATATCCTTTATAAAGATAGCCCTTATCATACAGTTGCTTCAGCAACCACCAGCAAGATTCAATATAGCTGTTGTGGTAGGTTACATAAGGATTTTCGAGGTCAACCCAATAACCCATCGAGCTGGTCAATGTAGACCATTCTTTGGTATATTTCATCACCTCGCGACGGCAAGCTGCGTTGTATTCATCAACTGAGATCTTCTTACCGATATCTTCCTTTGTAATACCGAGCGATTTCTCAACGCCAAGTTCTACAGGAAGGCCGTGAGTGTCCCATCCTGCCTTACGATCAACTCGGAAGCCCTTCATTGTCTTATAACGGCAAACTATGTCCTTAATAGTACGAGCCATTACATGGTGAATACCAGGCATACCGTTAGCCGAAGGCGGACCTTCAAAGAAAACAAACGGAGTTGCTCCTTCACGAAGTTCCAAACTGCGATGGAACAGATTCTCAGCATTCCATTGCGCCAGAACTTCTTTGTTGATGTTTGAAAGGTTGAAATTGTCGTATTCAGTAAACTTCATCGTTACGATTTGTTTAGGATGGGCTTATTTTTATATGTCAAAGATTATCTTTGATAAATTTAGGTGCAAAGGTAGTTGTTTTTATTCAGATTTACAAATTAAATCAGAATGGAACAGAATCGTCAGAAGATGTCAGATCTGCATCTCCGCCGGAAAATGGCGATGAGCTATCCGGCATCGCGCCCGGCAACCCGTCATTATTCATCTTTGAAGACACTACTTCTTGTGTGCTCACATAGTCTTCATCCCAATTCTGGAAGCGAGCATATTGACTAACGAATCGCATCTTCACATCGTCCACCTTACCGGAACGGTGCTTGGCCACAATAAATAGCGCCAATCCGCGAATATCATTACCTTCAGCATCTTCGCCACTGTGAGTATAATATTCCGGACGATGGATAAAACAAACAATATCGGCATCCTGCTCGATAGCTCCGGATTCACGAAGGTCACTCAACTGCGGTCGTTTAGAAGTGCTATCAGTGCCACGACTTTCTACAGAACGATTCAACTGCGATAGGGCAATAATCGGGATATTTAGCTCCTTAGCCAGTTGCTTGAGATTTCGAGAAATCATCGAGACTTCCTGTTCACGAGATCCAAATTTCATACCTGACGCATTCATCAGCTGGAGGTAGTCGATGATGATTATTTTAACGCCATGTTCACGAACAAGTCGGCGAGCCTTGGTTCGCAACTCAAAAATAGACAATGAAGGAGTATCATCGATATACAGCGGAGCATTATACAGCGGTTTAACTCCGGCCATCAATTTATCCCAATCATTATGCTCAAGGCGACCACTCTTAATTTTTTCACCTTCAACTTCACAAGCATTAGATATCAAACGATTGACAAGCTGAAGGTTACTCATTTCAAGGGAAAAGATAGCCGTAGGAGTATTAAGGTTTACAGCCATATTCTTTGCCATAGAAAGCACAAACGCTGTTTTACCCATCGCCGGACGAGCAGCAATGATAATCAAATCAGAATTTTGCCATCCGGAAGTAAGTTTATCCAGTTCTCTAAACTGAGTCTCCAATCCAGAAAGTCCCGATTCTCGATTCGCGGCAGCTTCAATTTGTTCAAGAGCCTGCTTAATGACCGGATCAATTTGAGTAACGTCCTTCTTAACGTTTCTCTGCGAGATCTCAAACAGCTTTCCTTCAGCCTCTTGCAGCAAATCATCAACGTCATTAGCCTCATCGAAAGCCTTTTCCTCTACAGCCGCAGAGAAGTTAATCAGTTCACGCGCAAGATATTTCTGAGCAACAATGCGTGCATGAAATTCCACATGCGCACCGGAGGCAACTCTCGCAGTAAGTTCTGATATAGCGGCCGGCCCACCAACCATTTTAAGATTGCCATTAGCACGTAGGCGTTGGGTCACCGTCAGCATGTCTATCGACTGCTGAGACGCACCAAGTTGCTGAATGGCTTCATATATTTTTTGATGACCGGGGTCGTAGAAACATTCCGGCTTAAGAATATCACATACAGTAGTGTACGCATCCTTCTCGAGCATTAAAGCTCCAAGGACAGCCTGTTCTACTTCCAGGTCGCGAGGCGGGATTCGCCCTTCCTTTTCGAGAAGTTGCTGTTGACTACGCCTGGCGTCATAATAATTACCCTTACGAGTAAAGTTGCTGTTTTGATTATCGGGCATTGGAGAAATATTATTCTTTTTGACTACAAAGTTAGGGAAAATCGTGCGATTTTGTGTAACTTCGTACTCCAATATTATTCATGCTTTTTTCAATACAATAATATATTGCATGTTGAAAAGTGCAACAACATAAGATTTAAGATAATGCATAACGGTTTTTTTAGGGTAGCAGCCTGCGTGCCGCCGGTCAAGGTGGCTGATGTTAAGGCAAATACCGCATCAATCATAGATCTGCTTCATCATCTTGAAAATCGAGATGTAGAATTGGCTGTATTTCCGGAGCTTTGCGTAACCGGATATACATGTGGCGATTTATTCCATCACGTTTCACTGTTAGATGCTGCCGGCAATGCTATTCACGAGATAGCAGAAGCTACTAAAAACATGAAGATCCAAGCAGTACTTGGAGTGCCTATGCTATATGACGACAAGCTCTACAACTGCGCTGTTGTTGTTGGCCAAGGCATGCTTAAGCTAACAGTGCCTAAAACATATCTGCCAAATTACAACGAATTCTACGAACGACGACTTTGGACATCGGCTCCGCATAACACTGATAATGAAGAATCACGCATGCCGATTTCTGCCAATAAAATATTCATGGTTAATGGAGTGAAGATTGGCATTGAAATATGCGAGGATCTTTGGGTTCCAATTCCGCCATCAAGCCATGCAGCATTAGCCGGAGCGAAGGTGATTGTAAACCTATCAGCGTCGCCTGATACAATTGGCAAATATGCTTATTTGCGACAGTTAATCGCTCAGCAATCAGCGCGTTGTATCTGTGGCTACGTATATGCAGCAGCTGGGTTTGGAGAATCATCTACCGACTTGGTTTTTGATGGCAAAGGGATTATTGCAGAAAACGGAAAAATTCTTGAAGCAAGTCAACGTTGGCAATCAACATCTCAGGTTGTAATCCATGATATCGACATTGAGGCAATTACTCGAGATAGACTACACAGCAACACTTTTATCGAGTGTGCTGAACGAGAAAACAGCAATGCCAATTATCCGGTTGTGCAGCAACTGAATCTAAATCTAAGCGAACTGTTAGACCCTGAAAATACTGAAAATTTACGAGAAAAAATCGACAAATTGATTAGTAGCGAGGGCAACTCCGACGACGATAATAGTACTCCGACACTACTCAGAACGATTGATCCACATCCGTTTGTACCTTGGAATGATGATGAGATTGATCAACGATGCGACGAAATAATCAACATTCAAGTTGCCGGACTCGCACAGCGATTAAGCGCCACCGGATGTAAGTGTCTGGTTGTCGGTATTTCAGGCGGCCTTGATTCAACCTTAGCTTTATTAGTCGCCACCCGTGCATTCGATCGTTTAGGCCTGGATAGAAAAGGCATAAAGGGAATCACAATGCCCGGATTCGGAACAACAGGTCGCACCCACTCCAACGCATTATCGTTAATGGAAGCTTTAGGCGTTGACTACCGCGAAATTCCGATTGGACCAGCTGTAGAACGTCATTTTAGCGACATCGGTCATGACCCCGCCATCAAAGATGTTACGTATGAAAACTGTCAAGCACGTGAACGCACTCAGATTTTGATGGACGTTGCCAATCAAGAAGGTGGTATGGTGCTTGGCACGGGCGACCTATCAGAACTTGCTCTCGGTTGGGCCACTTACAATGGCGACCAGATGTCAATGTATGGCGTCAATGCATCCGTACCGAAGACATTGGTAAAATACTTAGTCCGTTGGTTTGCGTTACGTTCTGAAAATCCAGACATGGCCGAAGCTTTGGTAGATATCATTGACACACCGGTTTCTCCTGAGCTACTTCCGCCAGATAAATCAGGCGAAATCGCGCAAAAGACAGAAGACTTAGTAGGGCCTTATGAACTGCATGATTTCTTCTTGTATTATATGCTCAGATACGGCTTTACTCCGGAACGTGTATTCTACCTTGCATGCCAAGCGTTTTGGGTTCAGCATAGCCGAAAGATATATCAAGGCAAGGGGGGCATGGAAGTTGGGAAATATGAACCACGCGTAATCCTCAAGTGGATGCGCACATTCTATCGCAGATTCTTTAACCAACAGTTCAAACGTTCATGCATGCCTGATGGGCCCAAAGTAGGTTCTGTATGTCTATCTCCACGTGGAGATTGGCGCATGCCCTCAGATGCATCAGCAGCTTTATGGCTTGAGGCTGTAGAGCAATTATCTACTTCATTAGATAATGAATCGGCGGAGTAAATCACCGGGGACATTAGGAAACTTCTTTTGAAGATGATCATATATACGCTCGAAGGACTCTTCGGGCGTATTTTTTGTTGCTGCTATTTGCGGACCATACATGAGTTCCGGAGTTGTATATAGAGCCTTACCCCAACCATATCGCTTGCCGTCTTTGGTATAGTTGTATTCAAAATCAGCCGTAATAACATACAACGACATTTGCAATCGAGTAATTACAGCATCAAAAGATGATTTAATCGATGAACCTGATTTTCGCGAGGATTTAACTGGATGTAATTTTTCAAAAGCAGAGATTATTGGATTCTCCTTTGGTTTTCTTGGAGCAACATATCCAGCCAGGCGTTTTAGCTCCGTAGATAGCAATGCCTCATGTTCAACCAACAAGTTATATACAATTTGCTCAGCTGCATATTGCGTGAGCTGCAATTGCGATCTTCGATAATTCATGAGATCCGGCAACCATTCCAAGCTAACAAATCCGGCCTTCTTTTGAAAGAACTTGCCATAAGCAACACTTCCCATAGCAATAACCGGACCTTTCCATTCCCAAGGCCCGTCAGTTACGTCGGAAAACCACAAATCATCGGGCGTTAACTCTTCTATGGAAAATCCGTCCAGATTGCCACTAAAGAATGGCAAAAATCCATACTCCAGTGTTAGCTGTTCAATATCATGGGGACTGCGAATAATCATGGTCTTATGTTCAATAATACACCTATATCTGGTAAGTTGCACTCACAAAAGTAATGAAAAATATATTGGCATACAAATAAAAATAGGATGCATACCCGAACGTTGGGATACATCCTATTTTTATTTAATTTATATATTAACCGGATGGTTAATTACCAGATTACTACTTGCTCTTCAGGTGAGAGATAAAGCTTATCGCCGGGTTTTACACCGAACGCCTTGAGGAAGGGTGCGATATTACGAAGGGTTACGTTGACACGATTTTCTGCCAATGAGTGAACGTCACCAATTGTAAGATTACGTTTCTCAGCATCGCGGCAATTGTTTGCCCAGATGTTAGCGTAATTCAGATAGAAGGCCTGTTCGGGAGTAAAGCCATCAATCATTGCTTCTTCTGATTCTACATCAACACCCTTAGCTTTCTGAGCATCCAGGAATGCGGTATGGGCTACACGAAGACCACCTTGGTCACCAATATTTTCACCAAGAGTGTAAGCGCCGTTAGCCATCAAGCCGGGAAGAACTTCAATCTTGTCAAACTGTGCAGCCAAACCCTTGGTAAGAGTTGAAAACGCTTCAGCATCTTCGGGAGTCCACCAGTTTGTCATATTACCCTTAGCATCGAACTGAGAGCCTTGATCATCGAAACCATGGCTCATTTCGTGGCCGATAACAACGCCGATACCACCATAGTTTTCTGCATCAGTAGCTTCAGGATTGAAGAACGGAGCTTGGAGTATCGCTGCAGGGAATACAATCTCATTTGCCATGGGGTTATAATAGGCGTTAACCGTCTGAGGAGTCATACCCCATTCTGTTTTGTCAACCGGCTTACCCCACTTTTCATATACCTTTTTCTGATGCCACATAGCTGCGTTATGAGCATTGGCGTAGTAGGAGAGGGCCGGATCGATTTCCATATCGGAATAATCTTTCCACTTATCAGGATATCCGATTTTTACAGTAAAGCTTAACAGCTTTTCAATAGCACGCAGTTTGGTTTCATCGCTCATCCAGGGCAGATTGATAATGTGCTTACCAAGAGCTTTGCGGAGATTGCCAACCAATTCGAGCATCTTCTCCTTAGAGCTTTCAGGGAAGTATTTTTCAACATACAGCTGACCAATCGCTTCACCCATAAAACCGTCAGCCATGCCAAGTGCACGCTTCCAGCGGGGACGCATCTGTTTTACACCGCTCAACACTTTGCTAAATTCGAAAGAAGTAGCAGTAAACTTGTCGCTCAAATAGGGCGCTGCTTGAGCTACATATTTCCAAAGATAGTAGTCTTTAATTTCACGGTCGGAAAGAGTAGACATCAAATTATCGGCCTGCTTAACGGTGTTAATCTCGGTGACAATAACCTGCTGAGGTGTCTGAATACCCATAGTTTCAACGAAGAAACGATCCCAATTGATATGGGGATACATAGCCTTCAGTTCATCGATTGAACGAGGGTTATACATAGCCGGGATATTACGACTTTCTTCACGAGTCCAAGTTGAATCAGCCAATGCAGTTTCAATCTTCATTACGTTCTTCATGATGCGTTGTGCATCTTTCTTTGCGTAACCGGCATTGACCATCTGACCAACGATCAACTTTTTATAGGCTTCACGGATACGAGTGTTATCCTTATCATTGAGGAGATAGTAATCGCGGTCGCCCATACCGATAGAGCCGGCAGATACATACATGGCATACTCATTTGAATTTGCCATATCTTCCATCGGGCCTGCACTAAAGAATGGTGAAGAATAGTTGCCATGCATCCAAAGGAATAGATCTTCCATCCCTTCATGAGTGGTATTCTCAATCTTCTTCAAGTCTGCCAGAATAGGCTGTGCACCCTCATTGTTACGACGAACAGAGTCCATACCCTGAGAATAAAGAGTCCAAACCTTAAAAGCGTTTGTATTCTTTTCAGGGTTAGACGCGCCAAGATTCATGACAATTTCCTTGACATTCTTCTCAGCTTCATCATTAAGAACATTGAACATGCCATAACGCGCATATTCATCAGTCAGAGGATGTGATTGCATCCAACCATTGTTAACATAACGGTAGAAGTCCTGACCAGGGGTGTAAGCAGAGTCGATAAGCGACTTGTTTACACTACCCAAGTGTTCGGCTCCTGCGGTCATCGTTGAAGCCATGAGTAAGGCTACCAACGAAACTTTCATTATTTTCATGTTTAGAGCTATAATTGTGTATTTAATTTCTTTCAAAAAGAGATGCAGTAAAAGCACCAACAACTCTTCAATTAATTATTGAAGAGGAAGTGCATAATATCGCCATCTTGAACGATATACTCCTTTCCTTCAACGCCCATTTTACCGGCATCACGAACAGCGCTTTCACCGCCAAGAGTTACGAAATCGTCATATTTAATAACCTGAGCTCGGATAAAGCCCTTTTCGAAGTCTGTGTGAATAACGCCGGCACACTTAGGTGCTTTCCATCCGTCAACAAACGTCCATGCACGAACTTCGTCAGAACCGGCAGTAAAGAACGTCTTGAGATTTAATAAAGCATATGCAGCACGAATCAAACGAGATACGCCGGATTCTTCTAGGCCGATTTCTTGCAAGAACTCTTGGCGTTCTTCAAATGTATCAAGTTCGGCGATTTCGCTTTCGGTTTGTGCAGCAACAATCATCAATCCAGCACCTTCTTCTTGAATCGCCTCACGGACAGCATCTACATATTTATTACCATTAACAGCAGAAGCATCATCTACGTTGCACACATAGAGAACCGGCTTGTCGGTAAGCAGGAAAAGCTCGTGAGCAAACTTACGTTCATCAGGAGTATCCAGCTGGACGCTACGGGCAGGCTTACCTTGATCAAGAGCTTCTTTGAATTTACAAAGCACTTCATACTGGAATTTAGCGACCTTATCACCTCCGGTTTGCGCCTGCTTTTGAGTCTTAGCGATACGGCTTTCAATAGTTTCGAGGTCTTTAAGCTGCAACTCGTAATCAATGATTTCCTTATCACGCACAGGGTTAACCGAACCATCAACATGAGTAATATTGTCATCATCGAAACAACGTAACACATGAAGAATAGCATCTGTTTCACGGATATTAGCCAGGAACTTGTTACCAAGACCTTCTCCGCGACTTGCGCCTTTTACCAGACCTGCAATATCCACAATCTCCACCGTGGCAGGTACAATGCTCTTAGGATTACACATCTCAACAAGCTTGTTAAGGCGTTCATCCGGCACGGTAATAACCCCCACATTGGGCTCGATAGTGCAGAAAGGGAAGTTAGCTGACTGCGCTTTAGCGTTTGACAGACAGTTGAATAGGGTAGACTTTCCGACATTAGGAAGTCCAACAATTCCGCATTGTAATGACATGAATTATATTGTTAATCTTGTTGTTTTTCGTTTATCTAATTTGCAAAGGTAGTAAATTATTTTCAAATACTGTGTATAAAACATCTTAGTGTAGATAACAAAAGTCAGAGGCTTTGTAGGCTGTTTGGTAAATAATTTGTAACTTTGTAGTGCTCTTAAATCAATTGTATTGAAGAGCATCTAATAGCTATTTATCCGTTATAAACGCATATAAACCCATGGCAACTAAACCGTTCCATTATCAGGAAATGTTTCCACTCGGACCTGACACTACCGAGTACTACCACCTTACATCAGATTACGTAAAGGTTGAAAATTGGGGAGGCAACGAGTTTCTCGTAGTTGACCCCGAGGCGTTAACCGTTCTTGCACGTCAAGCTACACATGACAACGCCTTTATGTTACGTCGCGAACATAATGAAATGGTCGCAAAAATTCTCCATGATCCCGAAGCATCTGACAACGACAAGTTCGTCGCACTTACCATGCTTCGCAATGCAGAGATTGCCGCAAAGGGCGAGCTTCCTGTTTGCCAAGATACAGGTACAGCCATCTGCCACGGAGAAAAAGGACAGCGCGTCTTCACCGGCTGCGATGATGAAGAAAAGATTTCTCGCGGTGTATACGACACCTACACACAGTGTAACCTTCGCTATTCCCAGAACGCACCTCTAAACATGTATGATGAAGTTAATACCGGCTGCAATCTGCCTGCTCAAATCGACATTCATGCAACAGAAGGTGATGAATACAAATTCGTATTCGTAGCAAAGGGTGGTGGCTCAGCCAACAAAACCTACCTCTATCAAGAGACAAAAGCCATTATCAATCCCAAGACCCTGGTTCCGTTCTTGGTTGAAAAGATGAAGACTTTAGGCACAGCTGCATGTCCTCCTTATCATATTGCGTTCGTAATCGGTGGCACCTCCGCTGAAAAGAATCTTGAAACCGTCAAGAAGGCGTCAATCAAATATTACGACAACCTCCCTACCGAAGGTAACGAATACGGCCACGCATTCCGCGATGTTGAGCTCGAAAAGGAATTGCTCGAAGCTTCCCGCAAGATCGGTTTGGGCGCACAGTTCGGCGGTAAATATTTCGCTCACGATATCCGTGTAATCCGTCTGCCTCGTCACGGTGCATCTTGCCCTATTGGAATGGGTGTTAGCTGCTCTGCTGACCGCAATGTTAAAGCAAAAATCAATCGCGAAGGCTTATGGATTGAAAAACTCGACGCTAATCCCGGCGAGCTCATTCCCGAAGAAATGCGTAATGCCGAAGAAACAAATGCCGTTAACATCGATCTGAATCGTCCGATGGCAGAAGTGCTGGCTGAACTCGACAAGTATCCTGTTGCAACCCGCCTGAACCTGAACGGTACGATCATCGTAGGTCGCGACATCGCACACGCCAAGATTAAGGAGCGCCTCGACAACGGCGAGCCCATGCCCGAATATCTCAAGAACCACCCCATCTACTATGCAGGCCCGGCTAAAACGCCTGCAGGTATGGCATCCGGCTCCTTCGGCCCGACAACTGCCGGTCGTATGGACCCATACGTAGATCAATTCCAGAAAGCCGGCGGCTCTATGGTAATGA
>CAZKYD010000084.1:0-11071 GCA_964556875.1 uncultured Alistipes sp. | reverse complement strand
TCTTGAGAGCTTTTTCGATGTTGTCGCCTTCTTTAACTTGTACGATAATCATTTTATGGGTTTCTTATTCTTAGTTTAGTTTAATTCAACGGTTTGTGCTTTTGAACAGCGGGGCAAAATTACGGAGTTTTTTTTGATTGGCAAAATCTTTTGAGGCATTTTTTCTCCTTAACCCTCAAAGATTCCCGCTTTTTCAAGTTTTTTAGCCTAATTCAAAGCCTTTACCATAAATCCGATTAATCCACATCCCGAATAACTTATCCGTGACTGTATATCTTTTTGCCGTCACAGATATCAAATCTTTCTCAAGGAGTTTCTTAGCTGCGAACTGCACAGAGCTCGACGACAAAAGCTTATGTTTATTCACAAAGGCCGACGATGTAATATTTTCAGCTTCACCATCCTTCGCGATCGCATACAGTAGCTCTTTCTGACGCTCCGGCACACTCGATAGTATTTCGCGGAAAATAGTTGCATTTGCAGCTATCATATCGTTAATCGCTACGCGAATAATTTCGACAGAACATTCGCATCCTTCATCAGTGTTGGCAAATGCCTCGTTGAAGGTCTTTTGGATATAGTAGGTATGGCCGTTGAAAAGGTCATATACGGCACCTACATTATCAGCCGAAATCGTCCGGTTGCGCTCAGCAAATTTCGCAATTACAAACTCACTGTAAACCGACCGCTCGATGGCAAATAACTCTAAGATATCCGCACTTTGATAGAACGGACGCGCTGATGACAAGAACATCTCTTGCATCATATGACGTTCGCTTCCGGCAAAGATAAAATTGCAATTACTAATTTTCTGGATATGCTTACGAAGCTGCGCCTCAATATTTTTTTCGGGATATTTCGCTATCTGCTGAAATTCATCAATAGCCACAATACAGGGTTTATCGGCATTAGCCAAATATTCGAATATTTCCTCTAAAGTATATTCCGGTTGACTAATATCCCCTAAATCGATATTAAATGTAGGCAAATTTGTCAACGGATCATATCCAAATTTCCCGCTAATTGATTTGAGCGTTTGGATAAATTGCGACAGCATACGCTTGCTACGCGGCAGTAGTTGCTCATAGATTTCTCTCCCTAAAATGTAGATAAATTCCCTCAAACTGGAGGTGTGGAGAATGTCTATGAAAAAGGTATAATATGCATCACGAATCTCCGGCTTATCATAACAATACTCCACCAGCCCGGTCTTTCCCATTCGGCGTGGCGATATAATCACCAAATTATTGCCATTGGTAACCGACTTTATCAAGCGCGCAGATTCGGCCTTACGATCGCAGAAATATTCCGGTTCTATTCTGCCGGTAACTACAAATGGATTTTTTCTTTTCGTCATATTATCAACCATTTGCAGCAAAAGTACGCAAAACTATCCAATTATGCAAATCAAATTATTGGATTCGCATAATTCAAATCAAATAATTAACACACTGAAATTATCGGTTGCTTGAAAAAGGATGATAGTTTGGCAATTGTTGCAATGGTAAAATTATGCTGTCCACTTAACCATTTTGTAATTTCACTTGGTCGGCGTCCAAGTGCATCTGCAAACTGACGTTTTGAAAGACCTCGCTCAGACATAAGAGCATAAATCCTATCAGAAATTGCAAAAGACAGGTCAACCTCCGCCATCAATTCTGCCGGAATCGGACCTAACATTTCTTCTAAAGACTTAGCAGTGTGTTTCATATATCAAAAATATTATTTGTTTCTATTGTAGATTCAGTAATAATAACAGAGCCATCATCCACACCTTCTTTGAGTAACTTTTCAAACTTTTGCAATGTCAAGACATATGCCTTCAGTTTTGAATCGACCTCATAAGTCTGAGTATTTTTAACATCTCCATTACCAAGAATAAGGATCTTATCCGATAATCGCAAACAATATAAACGAAGCTTCGAACTAATCACCGGCAATGCTACTACAGAATCTTTCATTGCTCCTTCTCGACGAAAATAACGTTCTAACGCACCATTTCTTGCAATACGGCTCACAAATGCGGCAATTCGAGAATAGTCTTCACTGTAATCAGAATCATTTATAAATTTCGCAACGAATTTTTCAAATTCCGATTCTGAATCACGCAGAAATTGCAAAGTATAAATAGTGCAATTTTCTCCTTCGCTAATTAGGTAAAGTTCTACTTCGCTCATTGTAAAATACTGAATATAAATACAACGCAAAGATAATAGAAAAATTTCATTTTAAAGTGAAATTTTTCTGTTTATTTTCGAGGAGCGACAGGATTAAATCGGATTTAGTACCAGGTGACGCCGTTGGATTGAGATGAGCGCTTGTCATACTTGAGGTCGGACAGGAGCGACGACTTCACCGCAATGTGGAAGTTGTAGCTCTTGTATGGGCCAATAGGAATTACGGAGGCTGTCATCGTAAAGCAGTGGAGGTCGCGCGAAATGTTCATGTTCATATAGGCGATCTTGTGCTGCGTAAAGTCGTACGACGCAGTAGCGGAAATTTTCCAGTTCTTTGTGGGACTAATGTTGCCCGAAAGGCTCAAGTTCTGGGTGATTTTTCCGTTATACTCCATCTTATCATAGTTGAAGTCGCCGTAGGCATAGTTGATCGAATAGTTAACTGAGAGACTCCAAGGCACACTCCAGGGCACATAACCCTCGGAGTTCAATTCCAAATCGTCGTCGCCCTTTCGTCCGGAGCCACGATTTCCTTGCTCGTCGTCGTTCGGGCCATTGTTGGAGTTGTTATTAGAATTGTCTTTTGAGCCCTTCGACGCGTCTTTCTTATCCTTCTTCTTGAACGTATCGTTGTTGAAGGTATACGAGAAAGACGTACCGGTAGATGAAAGCTTACCGATACCCTTGCCGGCTTTCCAACGCGGGATGTTCACGCGAACGGGGTTTCCGGCCGAGTTCAACTGATAGGTATAGACATCCCAGGTTGCGTTCAGGTTTAGGTTAAACTGCTTCGTCAGGCGCAACAGCATCGAGGTGTTGATATTACTCCAATTCAACGAGTCGGCAGCGAAGTTATAGCTTTGCGAAATAGTGAAGTTTTCAATCAACGACACCTTCTTTTCACCAATCGAGTCGTTGGTCTTCACTTTCATTTCCAGGTTGTTGGCCAAAGAGAATGAAACCGACCCGGTTTTACCCTGACTTGGCACTCCATAAAGACTGTTGGAGAATAGCGAATATTTCTTTGTTTGCAACTGGCCTTGAGTGTCGGTATATGAATATTGGTCATAATATCCGAACCATGCCGACGAGAAATCGGGGGCGTAAGAGAATGAGATGGTAGGCGTCATCACGTGGCGAATCATCTTTACCTTATCCCCTAAGAAGGGGAGCGGCTGGAAGAATCCGTAGAGTTTTGTATCGAGAGATACCGACGACGTAAAGTCCCAAACGTTATAGAAACTGTAGGTCGTATCGCAGATTTCTGCCGATTTTGCGGGGTCCCATTCGCGACGGATTTTCGATGTGTACATACGGTCGGTTACTGTAATCGACGGCGTCACATTAAAATATTTGAAAAGGTTGAATGTCGCTGAGATAGGAATATTATGCTTAGCTCCATTGCGCCAATCTTTTATCAGCGACTTTTTGAAGAACTGACTCTGATTAGCCGTTAATGAATTTTGGAATTGTCCGGTATAGGTAAGACGAATCTTTTCGTACCATTTTTCATCGCCGACAGCCTTCTTGCGTTTGAAAGGATAGGTCTGCGACATTGACACATTAAAGTTAGGGAATGATACGGTAAGAGTTGAATCTTGGGTGCGTTGCGAAATGTTCAGCGAAGTTGAGACCTGCCATTTTGAGTTCGGGAATTTGTAGGTCATATTGACCGTTGAGCTCTTGGTATTCTCGGTAAACGAATTTGAATAATAGTTGCTAACGCTGCTTCGCGAATAGCCCGAGGTTGTAAAGTTTACCGATGCCGACAGCGACATATTCGGGTTGGCTTTCGAGTCCTGCGAATGGCTCCACAACACCTGGAAGTTAGTTGCTGTAGAGTAATCCGGATCACCCTTTTCGCCGGAGATTGTCTTCAGATAGTTGATATGGAAATTACCGCTAAACTTATAGCGCTTGGTATAGTTAGACTGCGCCGATAAACCCCACGAACCTTTCGTATAGATTTCGCCCGTAAGAGCAAGGTCGATATTATCATTGATAGCGAAATAGTAACCACCATCGCTGAGATAGAAACCTTTGTTATAATCATCACCAAAGGTGGGGACAATCACACCTGAGGCATACTTATCGGTAAAGGGGAAATATCCGAACGGCACCGCCACAGGTAGCGGCAACCCGGCCAAAACCATATACGCCGGTCCGGTCACGATGTTCTTTTTCGGGCGCACCTTAGCGCGAGTCAACTGCAGGTAGAAGTGAGGATCCTCTTGATCGTCGCAGGTTGTATACTTACCGTTGCCGATAAAGTAGTCTTCGCCATCGGTTTTCTTGGTAGTACCACCGGTAAGGAAGCCTTCACCCTGCTGAGTATATACATTCGTGATATAACCGCGTTTGCTTTTAAAGTTATAGCGCATGGTTCCGGATTCGTAAGATGTGCCGCTCTCCTCAAAGACCGGAGCTCCGGTAACATCCCCTAACGAGTCCTCTCGACCAACGGCATACACCTCCGACTTCTTCATATCTAACTCGATATCTTCAGCCGTCAGCTTCAGATCGCCGTAGTCAATCTTACCGTTACCATACATATAGGTCATCTCCTTGCCGATCATCACCATGGAGTCGGTCGACGAGAACACAACCTGGTTATCGAGGTCGGCCTTCGTGCGGCGGATTTTCGTGCCTGCCGACGGGTCGCGCAAGGTATTGATGGTAGAATCAACGCCGAATTTCGTTTTTTCGCGTTTAGCTCCACGGCGGAGCGAATCGCGATGTACAACGCCAAGCGAATCCATCGCCAACGAATCGCCGACAAGGCTATCGTTTAGGGCCGTAAGCGAATCGCCGAGCAACGACGCAATAGCCGATAGCCCCGTCGAATCGTTCGTCGGAACCACCAGAGAATCAGCGCTTTCCTCGCTTACACTTGTACGCAAAGAATCATTCCCGTCGCCCGAAACAAGGTTCCCGGCAACGAAAAGTGCGATGAACAGAAAGATTATATAAAACTGTAACCTTTTCAAATCGGCACAAAGTTACGATTTTCCCCCCAATTAGCGCCGCTTCCCGACTAACTTTTTAGCGACAGCCTCGAAAAAACATCATCGCAGGGGTTGATTTCCCCTCGCTAATTTGTTATTTTTGTATCAAATTATAATCGATATGAATAGCCAAAGAGATTCACAAACAGTTATTGTAGGTCAGTTCCCCTCGCTCCAGGCTGCTGAAATTGCTGCCGGCATGTTGCGAACTAACGGCGTTCCCTGTGATGTCGCTAATCAGACTATCGCCTCGGTAATGCCGATGACCGACACTTGGACCCCACTGTCGCTAATCGTACCTGCCGCCTACGCTGCGCAGGCGCGTGCCCTCCTCGCCTCTCACGGCGAATAAAATGAAATAAAATGAAATTGAAACAGCCTTGCGGCCGATGGGCTACAAGGCTGTTTAGTAGGGTGAATCCTGCGATTTTCGCTCCTATTTAAGAGAATAAGGCTTAAAGGAAAGAAAGGTCAGTAAAGGTCGAAACTAAGTTTGTTTTTGTCATAACTAAGTTCTGTTTTTGACCTAACTTATGATATAGAAATCTAAGGACCTCACAGCTATCTGTTAGCCATAAAGTCGCAAAGATCCTGGCGGATGGAGGAAGTGGAAGTTACTGTTCTTCGGGAGCGTTGACGCAGCGTTCAATAATTTCGTCTGAGACGCCTTCTTCACGCAGGCAGTTGGCGATACGCTTACGCTCAGCGATACGGCGAGCATACATCAGATCTTCAACATGGTCGCGGAAGTCAGCTTCTACACGTTCGCGGCATGCAGTTTCATAGCTGCGGCGATAGGCTTCAGCTTCTTCGGTCTTTTCTTCCGGATTAAGGCGAGCGTTCACTTCTGAGTGGTACATCATAGCGGCAACATCGCGGATAGCGGTTGAGATGCGGCGCTTTCCTTGCGGAGTATTGATGTCGATACCTCCGAACGAAGAGCGATCCTTATGGAGAATCAAGAAGTAGATACCAGCAACGAGAACTGCAGAGATGGCGCTTACATCGATATCTTCACGGTTGTAAAGTTCGCTGTAATTTTTTGTCAATTCAAGAGCATGGAGTTCACGAAGGCGTGAAGTACGTTCGGTGATGTGGTTACCTTCGGCCACTTCCCAACGGAGGAGCTCCGTCATGATAGGATCAGCCAAAAGATTGTTCATCAACTTTTCGAGGATATTACTGTAGCTTTCCTCAGAACCGATTTCTTGGATGGAGTCACGGATGAGGTCGCTTAGCCAATAATCATAGTTTTTTACGAATTCCCCATAGAATTCGTCAAGGTTCTTGTAGCGATTGTAGAAAACAATGGGCTCAATTTTCGCGCGTTTGACAATATCTGTCACCAAGGCCAGGGAGAAGCCTTTCTTCTTGATCTGCGCAATGGCAGCCTTGTGAATGGCTTCTTCAATGTCAGCCTTCGATCGTCTAGGCCGACGTACTTTAACTTCAGTAGCAGGTTTCATATTCAAGTGTTCCTTTCTTTTAGAGGTGCCTTCCATCCAATGGCACTAACGTAATAATTATGTTGGTCAATATCAGACCGAGCGCTACGGTTAGCATATAGGAAAAGGCAGACGCCCTTTGACTGGTATAACTAATCTTTCTATTTATAAATAGCGTCAAGCGGTATAAGGACCGGATTGGCAGCATAGTCAATGTTGTAGATACATCTAACTAAAATGTCGGAATATAATGTACATTTATATCCGAAAATTTAGGGGATATAGCGCGACATGTCTTATGTTGCTGCAAATATAGCTATAAGTTTGCTTTTTACAAAGAGCTAGTAGTAAATATTTTAGTTAATTCTGTAGCGAATTTGTCTACTAAATGTAATATTTAAGATTGTATAACACGCCATTATTCTAATATAGAGCAGGTTTCTTATTTGTTAAATAAAATCCTTTTATCAGTACCGAAAAAATGTTAACAAGGCTCATTGTGTTAAAATTAACATCCTATTTCGGAGCGTTTTAACATAAAGATTTACTACTGCATTCCGACCGATCCCCTATTTTAAGCGTTGTGGAGGGGGTAGTTTCGTCATTTTTGAATTTCGAAGGAGAGCATTCTGTGGCCAAATCGGCAATAGATACATTTGCATTTTTCGCAATACTCTCTACGGAGTTCGATAAGTGCTTGCGAATCAAAAGCATCACAGCAGTTTACGCCGGCTCCAACAAAGAGGCGTACATCCTTATTATCCTCCGGCGGAAAGTTGCGAAGCAGTTCGGGAATTTCCTGCATGGCGTCGACATTGTTATGCATGGTTGCGCGCGCCAACATCAGCGGCAATGCTACATTGATAATCAAGCGGTCAACCGAACTTTCGGTCAGGGCTCGTGGCGACGCGCTCCCTGCCGAACTAAAGGTATAGTGCGTAGCCCAAAATCCGGTCAGACGGATATCAAATTCTTTACGTAGGTCAGTTAACGACAATCCGTTAGCAATTATATCATCGAGTTTACCAATAAGCGAAAATCCTTCATGAATTTTTTCGGCCAGTAGCGCCAAGCGGCGATATGGAAAGTTCTGAGGGCGTGTACGCGAGAGTTTCCACTGAAGTGCTACGGGATGGAGCGAGAATTTATGGGCCATAAACTGATATTCCTGACGCAAGCGTGTAACATATCCGTCTTCGCCGGCCACAGCGAGAGGTATCATCCCGGCTTGCCCGAAAATCAGGGCTTCCATGGTGATCAGTTCATCGCGATGGCGATTAAGAAATTTCAGAGGGAGATTTTTAGCAAGCACTTCAAAGGGCTCGGCGTTCAGTCCGAAACCAAGCGCACGCGACAGCGTGATATAAGCTGCCAACTCCCAATCGCCGGTAGATTGCTCTACAAGCTGCAGAATACGGTCGCTTTTATTGTAGAGGCGTTCAAACGCCAGGGCGGTAAGCCATTCGGTATGGAAAATGCGTTCGGTATTGGCAATCGTGTGTGAGCAAGGGAGCGAATTAGACGCATTCTGCATCAGCATGTTACAGCGCGCAGCTGCCTGGGCCGTACACCTGACGGCTATTTGCGGTATCAGTGCCCCATCATGGCGATAAACCTTTGCGTCATCTTCCTGCACGACATGCAAAATGACCGAATCATACGCCGCGTCATGGTCATGCCCATGGCGATACCAGTCGGAGGCCTTTACATGGATTTCAACATTCCCGGCCCAACGCTGGCCGTCGATTTCAATAGAGGCATTGAAGAAGTCAGGGCCGGCATCAGTGTTAAGGGTGCCGGGATGAATAATCCTGACACGCTTACCATCGGCAGTTGTAAGATTCGCATTATCCCACAACCGATGCTGCCAAACGAACTGCATCAATTTTTCCATTGACCGGAGAGAGTTTCGGGAGAGATATTATGGAGGGCTAAAAGTGAGAATATTTGAGGTAAAATCGGCGCAGGGCCGTCGTTGTTGATAATTCGTAATGGAATAGCGAGATCGGCAGCAGCTACATCGCGTTGGCGCTGCATTCGAGCCAATATCGCCTCTTTAGGAGCGGAATCGCGACGGGATGCACGCTCTAAGCGCACCTCCTGCGAGGCGTCTACTTTCCAAACCTCATCAACTGCATTCTGCAGTCCGCTCTCAAGCAGAATCGCCGTCTCGACAAACAGCAACGGTTCCGACTGATGGCGTTCGCGCCAACGACGAATATCATCGGCAACATGGTGATGAACAATGGCATTGAGTCGGCAGAGCTTTTCTGCGTCGGCAAAAACTATCGACGCCAACCGTTTACGATCAATAACACCGCCTGAGACTACCTCCGGGGCAATTTCTTTTGCCAAGCGTTGATGGATTTCGCTGCTACGGTCCATCAACAGCTTTGCACGTGAGTCGCAATCGTAGACCCGAAATCCTAACGATTCCAGGCAATGGCATACGGCAGATTTTCCGCTACCGATACCGCCGGTTATGGCTATGAGCGGAGTCATGGTTATTCTTTAGAGAAGGTAACTCTTTTTTCGTGATAGACGGTTAGTCTTTTTCTACCAGATATTCAACCTCGCGCGTTGCCAGAGTTGCATTCTGATAGTGAGCAGGCACGCCCGAAAGCTTCACCGGGATGGTCGACTTTCCGGCGCTTACATCTTTATAGTCTATTACAGCTTTAAGTGTAGTCGAATTGGTTGTATATACGCTTTTCGGCACAAGGAATGTAGCCTCCACCACCGATGGGAAGGGGATTAAGCGAGTGCCGGCCGGAACATTTATGGCTTCGATGTTCAGCTTGCGCGTCTTCGAGACAAGGGGCTCAATGGGGATAGTAACCTTAATCGTTGACGGTATAGCTCGCATCCCTTCGGGCACAATGAGATTAACTTCAACCGTTGTTGAATCAGCCAAACGCGATAGCGATATGGGCGCGGTTTTTATCTCTTTCAGGTGTAAGCGTTCCTTGAGATTGGAATAGATCATCACCGTGTCGGTTGATGCTCGCGGTGCTCCGAACTGCTCATACTGTGGCAACGTTGAGATTTCCGCGTCGACAACTACACGCACCGGCACACCGGGATTGGTAGTATAATGCAAGTACAGCGAATCCGGACGTATCGAAATCAGCGATGCGCTGCTTCCGAAGATTTGGCGAATAGCCGAGCTGAGCTGGGTAGAGCTTAACTGCAGATGATTGTCTTTGCTCTTGGTAAAATCGGAATAGTTAAGTTTTAACTGCGGAGCGCTACCCCAAGCAAATTTTGCCAACGCTGATCCCTTATCTTTCACGGTAACGTTTACCGTAGGCACCTCACCGGATATGACGGTAAGATTTTCAGGGAAATCCACGAAGCTCAACGGCAGTTTATAGTCCTTTTGGACCTCATCGTTGAGCGCCATCACGAACCAGAAGATGGTGGCTATTACCCAGAATATAAGAAAAGTGAGGACATTGCGCCCCATTTTGGTGCGCAAGTCCTCCTTTAATCGATTGTAATATGTCTTGTAGTCCACCATAACAGAGTGTCAGTGGGGGTCTACGCGGTTATTAAGCTTTTTCCTTAGCGCCGCCCTGTTCCTGAGCGTCAGCTGCTGAAGGATAAACCGAACCCTTGTCGATACGAAGAGTGGTGTTATCAGATACGGAAATCAGGAAAGTTGTGTCTTTTACTTCCTTGATTTTGCCATAGATACCACCGGCGGTGATGATGTTGTCACCTTTTTGAAGGCCTTCGCGGAATTTGCGAATTTCTTTCTGCTTCTTCTGCTGCGGACGAATCATCAGGAAGTAGAAGATAGCGAAGAGAGCAACAATCATGATAATGCCGCTGTAGTCGAAACCGGCTGCGCCTGCGCCGGCAGCTGCTTGGAGGGGGATGAGGTTGGTAATCATGTCTATGATATTAGTTAAATTATTTATTTGGTTAGTTTCCCTTCCGCCTTCAAATAGTTTACAACAGAGTAAAGCACGCCGTTGATGAACTGACCGCTACGTGCGGTTGAATAATAGTTAGCGATTTCGATATACTCGTTGAGGGTTACGGGGATAGGAATTGTCGGGAAGTTGAGTAATTCGGTGATGGCGGCAATCAGGATTACGATGTCGGTGAAGGCCAGACGTTCGGGATCCCATTGCGAACCGTTGACGAATTTGTCGATATAACTGCGATACTCTTCGCGGTTTTTAACAGCGGCGGTGAACAGCTGCGGACCGAAGTTGGCGTCATCCGAGTTCTTGTAAACCGGAAGGAGTTCAACTTTACCATTGCCGGCGCCGGCCATCTGCTTAATAGTCTTGAGGGTGAAGGTGCCCATAACGGCGAGGTCGTCGTTCCAGTAGACCGACTTGTTTTCCATCGCTTCAGCCAGAGCATCTCCGGGGAAGATTACATTCTTCAGCAGGTGGCGCCAAAGTTCGCAATCGTCTTGATATGTAACGGT
>CAZKYD010000083.1:8756-11179 GCA_964556875.1 uncultured Alistipes sp. | reverse complement strand
CCAAGGACTCCCTGATTATGAGTCAGGTGCTCTAACCAACTGAGCTATAGGACCTAAAAAGTGAACAATTATAATTGGCTAAGCATATTCGTGAGCTTTCCCTTAATTGCAGCACAAAGTTACGATTTTCTTTTGAAGTTTACAAACGTTTTATTTATTTTTCTATTAGATTTTATCCCCGATAACCATTCCTCCGTAGCTCACCCCTATTCATCTAATATTTGCAAGCAATCTGATTATTAGCTTTTGAATATTTAATTTTTGTTAAATATTCACTGACTCAGATCATCTATAGATAAAATATGTATATATTTGCGGTAACAATAATTCGATATTCTAACTAAGGTTTGACTACTGATTAGCTATTTTAATAATACAATCATAGATTTATGAACGGTATTTAGACATTTTATTATATAAACAATTATTAACAGTAAACTAATCGAGATTATTCTAATGAATTTTCTCGGAATCATCACTACAAACATTCATAATCCACTTATTAATATCAAATTCATGAAGAAGTTCTCTTTCTGGCTCTTCGTATTATTATTCGGGTTATTCACCGGATGCGCCTACGACGATGCCAATCTATGGGATGCTGTAGACAGTTTGGACTCTCGAGTTACTTACCTCGAATCAGCTGTCACAAGTCTTAATGAGCAAACAGCAACGTTGCAAAAACTACTTGACAAGAAGTTATTCATCGAGTCTGTCACTAAAGATGACGATGGTAACACCGTATTAAACTTTATTAGCGCCAATGGCGAACTATCATCAATGACCATTACCAACGGTAAGGATGGCAAGGATGGTGTCGATGGTCAAGACGGCCAGGACGGACAAGATGGGAAGGATGGCGTTGATGGTCAAGACGGAAAAGATGGGCAGGATGGTCAGGATG
Organism: uncultured Alistipes sp.; assembly: GCA_964556875.1. GTDB lineage: Bacteria > Bacteroidota > Bacteroidia > Bacteroidales > Muribaculaceae > UBA7173. The sequence continues at coordinate 10,275 of CAZKYD010000083.1, read as the reverse complement.
GAAAAGACGGTGTCGATGGCCAAGATGGTGTGGATGCCATTCCGCCAAGCATCGGTGTGGTTATTGGCGAAGACGGCAACTACTATTGGACCATTGATGGCGAAATGCTGTTAGACGACAGTGGTAATCCTATTCAAGCTAATGGTAGCGCAGGCGAAAATGGTAAAGATGGGAAAACACCGACCTTTAAAATCGAAGATGGCAAATGGTATGTTTCGTTCGACAACGGTCTAACGTGGACAGGGCCTTACGGACAAGCAACCGGTGCAGACGGCGACTCTTTCTTTGCAGATGCAAGTTTGAGTTCAGACGGCAACTATGCGATCCTTACACTTATTAGTGGCACAATTCTCAAAGTGCAGATCTACAAAGAATTTAACATCGCTTTTGACGTAAGCGATGCATTAATATATGCAGGACAAACGCGCGACATTACGTTTAAAGTAACCGGTGCGACACCAGAAACCTTCGTAGAAGCATTTGCCAAGAATGATTGGAAAGCCGATGTACTCCAAGATGTTGTCTCTGCCGGCATTATCCGTATTACAGCGCCTCAGGATGCAGCAGGTGTAGGCCGAATCGTGGTGTTCGCATCTGACGGCGGTGACAAAACCGTTATGCGCACTATGACATTTGTTGCCGGACAGGTAGACGTTAGTACCACCTCGGCAGAAGTCGACGTCAACGGCGGTCTCGTCAACATTGATGTAACCACAAACCTCGATTTCACTACAGAAATCGACACTGATGCTCAGAGTTGGATATCGCTCGGCGGCAGTCGTGCCTACGAAACGCATACCGAGTCAATACTGCTGAATGTTGCTGAAAACACAACTCCATATTACCGTACAGGCCATATTACCCTGAAACATCAAGGGTATGTACTACAAACAATCTTGGTAGTTCAGAAACCTGTAACCTACGATGAGAGCGAGCTCGTGATGCGCGTTGATCCATCAAAGGGAACTAACGGCAAAGTTGTAGGACCGTCATTTACATTCACAACAAGTGGTGGCGGAGCAATGAAGGCAGATTGGGGTGATGGCACAGTTGACGAGTGGACTTGGTCATCCTCATCAAAGACATTTGCACCCAACCACACCTATGAAGACACCTCACGACAATACACCCTTCGCATTACGAGCTCCGGCTCACTGCCAACGGGCATCAATTGCGCACAGCAAAACGGCTCAATCGTCGACCTGGTTCAATGGGGCAACTTTGCCTCCGGAATGACGTCAATTACATTGACATATTTGTCAGGCATGACTCATCTTGTTGCTCCAACTGCAACTAATTTCGGATCGGTAACAACAATGACATTGAAATATAACTCCGCACTGCGCAGTATAGATTCTGACCTCTTGAAAACAGCTGTCAAACTTGACAACTGTAATGCCATGTTCCAAAACGACGCTGCTTTGGAGGAAATTCCGGAAGAACTATTCTCTGAATGTTCAGCTATTCGCAATATGCAAAACATGTTCAATGGCTGTACAAGCCTACGTAATGCTCCGGC
>CAZKYD010000083.1:0-8656 GCA_964556875.1 uncultured Alistipes sp. | reverse complement strand
ATTTATCCTTGGCAGAGAAAAGAGATGTGTACAGGTTCTGATGCCAGTTTCAATGCCGCGCTCAAATCAGCTCTTGGCGTTTCAAGTACAGGCATTGCCGGTGCCAACTGCTTTACCGGTGCTTACAAAGTAGATGGATATTACACCCTTATACCTACTGCATGGGGTGGCGGCTGGGACGGCACAAATGACCCGCCTACACTCGAAGTATCAGGCTCGCTCGAACCAGGCGAAGAATACCACTATGTCAACTTCGTAATGAAAGGCCAGCGCGTTCTTGAAGCATACTATTATTATGCCGACAAAGCGTGGGTTGACCGCATCTTGCCGGACTATAACAACGACTACACAGCCCTCTGTAAAGCATTAGGCAATCAGATCGACTCTGATTATCTACCTGCGATCAACTCTTCTGATGGTCTGACTATCTACGACGACACCGCAACTTACGACACCGAGTACCTCTTCATCTGCTACGTTAAGAACATGCATGGCGAGGTATTCAAGACAGCCACTCTTACCACTCCGAAGTTCCCCACCGGAGATGGCACATATGATAAATATATCGGCAAATGGCACGTAACATCCGATGGCTCAATGAACGAAGTCAGCAACAATGCCGGCAACGTAGAATTCGATATCGAAATTTATCCCTATCGCGTTAACAAGAGCTACCTCGTAACCGGATGGGGTATCACCCAATTCCGCAACTCACGCGCAATTCGCTTTATGTATGAAAATGGTGGTATTTGCGCCTACAGCGGTAACGCCAGCACCGAAACCAGTATGAGCAGCGTTGTTTACCAAGGCTATAATTACGTTGATGACTTTGGCGACATCGACTACAACGCATCATATACTCCGTATGCATCTATGAGCGACGGTAATTATCAGCTATATGCGCTCGAAGAGTCTAAGCTGGTAGAAGGTTTTGTTGATGGTAATACTTGTATTCTTGATGGTGTAACATCAACATCATTAGCAGCTGCAGGCTTGCCAAATACCGATTGTGCCGGCTTTGAAGTCTTCCTTTGCATGGGTGGCTATGGATGGTCACGCTATTTCCTCCCTGCCGATGTAGTATTGCCGGAATATCGCATGACCGTAGACGGCACAGAATACGGTAAGCTGTCATTAGCCCCCTATTCAATGGAACGCACCGGCGATGTTCAACTTGCTCCCCAGAAACTACGCTCAATGCATAAGCAGAGCAAGAAATCGTTCACATTAACACCTAAGAATAGCCCACGTATTGACACATTCCGCAGCTTGCAGCCTATTAAGTCAATGAACAATGCTAAAGCTGCAAAAAAGAAAGCGAAGTCTCATCGTAAATAGATAAAAATTTAGCAAAAGGTTAAAAACTCCTTTTAGCTTCGTATTATAAACAAAGATAAACTAATTACATAATTTGATTATCCAACAACACTAATATAGAGTCGGAGGTATATATTTTTAAGTATACCTCCGATTTTGTTTGTATAATTGAATATATATACATATCTTTGTAGCCTCAACAAGATAAAATTTCTAATCTCATACACAAAAATCTTTAACCATGCAATCGAAGTTACTGATTTCCACTATGCTTATGATGTCGGCAACAGCCACGTATGCCGCTGACACATTTTCTGAAGATTTCGAGTATGGTGATATGCCGGAAGACTGGACCCTGTTGGAACAAGACGAAAGTAGCAAAGCAACTTTCACTGTAGCAGAATACGCCAGCCTTGCCGACTTCACTTCTCGCATCTCCAAGCTCGATGAATGTGGCGAATTTGCCCTTGTAGCATATACCGGTGGGTATTCTACTATGGGGAAGGTTTATCCTAACCTTCGTTTAAAATCCCCCCAATTTACAGTGCCGGAAGGCGGCGTCGTCTCATTCTACTATTCATATAACCTCGCATATAACAATGCCTCCAATCTTGACGAGGCCTACAAAACGATTTTCGATGTAGCCGTAATGACCGGAGATGATGCCTCGCAAGCTGATGTAGTATTCACCGATGTTTCTGCGGGACTCGGAGCATGGCGCAGAGTCTGCATTGATCTCAGCAAATACGCCGGGAAAACAGTTTCGCTCCTCTTCCATAATTATAACAACGAGATGAGCACAACCCTCGGATCTATGCTCTCTCAACGGTTATACATCGACAACGTCAAGGTTAATACTGACACATTCAGCGATTTATGCCTTACATCAGTAGGCACATTCGCCTCCGGAGCTATGAACCAACAGCCGGCAACGGCCACTATTCGCAACTATGGTATGCCTGTTAGCAAATTCACAGTTAGCTACACCATCGACGACAATGCGACTGTGACCGAAACTGTGGATAAGGAAATAAAATCAAATGAAGTTCTGACCTACACTTTCACTCAGCCGGCCAAATTTGCAAATAGCGGTTCTCAGACAGTAGCTTTCAGCGTTGCCTCAGATGCCGATAACTTCACATCTAACAACGCATTAACTACCTCCGCAAACATATTCCCCCTCGGCTCGCTACCATACCCATCCACCGACAGCTCCTTATCGACCGATTTCACGTCAACCTTCTCCGGATCATCACGAGTTCCCGGCGGTTGGAAATATTACAGCAATCTATCTTCTTGGGTGTACACCGGTTCTGCTTATAAAGCATATCTCTATACCAACAAAGCCTACACCCTCGAGGCCGGTAAATATACCATCAGTTTCGACTATACCTCTACCAGCTCGACAGCTAAAGCAGAAGTCTATCTCTTCAAATCTGTTGGCGACTACCTTGAGCCGGTCGCCACTCGCCTACTCAGCCAAAACGTCGAAACAACTCAAAACGCATCACTGTCATTTAATGTTGACGAAGCCGGCGACTATCTGATTGCCCTTTCTATGGAGGATATGCAAACCTCGGAACAAGTTGCAGCAACCAATATCGCCATCAAAGTTGCCGATCCCGCTCCGGATATTGCGGTGACAGAAGTTCGCACACCGCAAAGCAATATCGCAGCCGGCTCGTACTCGGTTTCCGTAAAATTGGCTAACCGTGGTGGAGTTGCCGCCGAGAACGTATCAGTTTCATATAAATTCGACGAACAGGACGCTGTTAGTGCAACCGTGGCAACTATTGGTGCAGGTGACGAAGTTACATTTACATTCCCCGACAAGTTAACCATCGACAAAGAGCCCGGCGAATATAATCTAACCATAACCGCAACTGACGCCAATGACGACATAGAAAGCAATAACACCTTAGTGCAGACTTTAACCGTCTACGCTCCCCTATCAATGCCATGGGCTGAAACTTTCACCGATGACGACAAAACCGCACAATGGACCGTTGTCAACACCGACGAAGACAGCGCCTACTGGGGTGTTACCGATGCGTATCAATGGTACGATAGTAACGTAATGTTACTTAATGCTTTCAACGGAGCAGTCCATAACGATTGGCTCATCTCTCCCGCACTCAATATTAATGAAGCGAAAGCACGTGTATCATTCTATTATGGGAACCTCAACAATAGTGAAGCCACATCTCATCTCAAAGTTTATCTCGCAAAATCAACCGATGTTGCAGATATTCTGGCAAACGGCACATTGGTAAAAGATATCGCAGTAGCGCCAACACAAATGTCATATTTCTCGGAAGTGGTAGAACCCTCAGAAGCAGGCACATACTATATAGCCATCCTCGGATGCGAAGGGTCTGAAGCTATGTATCTTACCGATGTACGCCTCGACACCAAAACCGAACTTTACGTAACATCTTGTTCGATTTCAGAAACAGAGCCCACCACTAATCAACCGGTAAAAGTAACAATGCATCTCATCAATTCCGGTTTTGAAGATCTCAGCAATGTATCGGTATCATATTCTGCCGAGACCGAATGCGACTGCATGCCGATTACATCTGATGAAACCCTAGCTTCTCTACCGGCCAATTCAGAGATGGATTATACCTTCACAACAGATCTAATCTTCGACAACGCCAACGATTTCACAATAGTCTGTGCCGCGAGTCATGCATCTGACGCAGACACTTTCAATAACTATGCTGAATGTAGCGCCATCGTATATGAAGCATTATCTCTTCCTTACGAGATGGGCTTTGAATCGGCAACAAATCAGCTTACATTGAACGGCAAGTGGGAACTCAGTAGTTTATCGCCTTATGCCGGAAATGCAGCTTTAGCTTTAACAGGAAAATCAGCAGATCAGACAGACGGAGATTGGGCGTTCCTCGATAAGGTTTCAATTCCTGCCGGAACATATGATTTCAGTTTCTTCTGGCGCACATTCCCAGGTTCTACCGGTGCGAACTATCATCGTGCATTCTCTGTTTGCCTCGGCAATGCCAGCAACGCAGAAGCAATGACCACTACCCTCTTTACCACCGCCGATGCCCTGAATGCCACTGAGTTTGCAACCAAAGAGCTCGTACCGGTAACTATTGAGCATGACGGCACTTACGTAATCGGAATCCATTGTCTCTCTGCAAAAGCGCAAGGTCGTCTGACATTAGATGACTTCAAGCTTGCAAAAGAGGATGAAGGCCTAGCTGTCGGTGCAGGTGATGAAGCTTACGAGCCAGCGATCAATCAAGGTTGGTATCACTACCACCCAGTTGGCGCTATTTCTCAATGGGCAGAGAATACCACTATCAACACTCCGAACATGGAAGTTAGTGAATATTCTGATTGGTCAGGTTCTCTTAAAGCAAGCTACCTTGCTGCTCCCGCCCTGCGCCTTGAAGCCGGAAAGAAATATGCTGTAACTTTCGGCTACGAAATTCTTCCCTACACCGCACCAAGCGATGCTCCCGCTCATGCAGAATCTACTGACGATTCAAGCAACAAGCTTGAGCTCTTTGTATCAACTCAGGATCTACCGTCGTCATATCAGCTGTTCGCCGACTCGTCAAACGGCAATAATGGTATCGTAACTGCAGAATTCACACCGGAAACAACATCAAACTACTATTTCGCTTTCCGCCCGAATAGCGCCACCGACGCCACATATCGCCTACTCAGCTTCAAGGTTGAAGAGAACAATAGTTCAGCAGTTGAGCTGTTAAAGGAAAATGCGGCTAACGCAACCTACACAATCAATGGCAACACCATTGTTCCGGCTTATGGTTCAACCGTTGTTATTTACAATCTCCTCGGGCAGAAAGTGGCAGCCACCAACAAACCTATTACCCTGCCCGGCGGCATTTATGTAATCAACAACCATAAAGTTGCATTCTAAAATCTTCTTACCCTAAGAGCCTCGGTGTTTACCGGCTCTAATATCAGTAAAAGCCCGAAGGCGGTTCAAACCAACCTTCGGGCTTCTTGTATCTTCTTACAAAATGATTTTGCTAATTAGCACTTGGGGGAGTCGGGGTATCACCACCGCCACCTGCAGCAGTGCCTTTTTGAGCCACCTTAAAATCAATATAATTGGTCGCTGAGATAACGCGAACTAAAGCATAGCGCGTAGTAGTGGTTGTATTAGGCGTAGCATAAAGCTGTGCAGATATTTCTCCGGCATTCCCTTCATAAGGAATCACCTCCAACCATTCAACCTGGCTGTAAGATTTCGATGATACCACTTCATAATTGGAATTTGTAGAATAAATCTCAGCTTTCCAATCGCCTGTAGCTGTAAACACCACCGCTCCGGCAACTACACCACCGCCTGCCGTCAATTCAACCGAAGTTGACGCACCTGACGCTACAGTAACAGTCGGAATATTGGGCTCATCGTCATTGCCACATGAGACTGTTGTAAGCCCCAAGCTTAAGCATACCAAGCCACACATTAATTTATTGATATATTTCATCTTTCAGTAAGAATTTCAAGTTAAACAATTTCTACCGATTATGACGACAAAGATACAAAACTTCCATCTTTCAACCAAACTGAATTTTGATTTTGCTATTTAAGCGGAAATAATTACCTTTGTAGGATATTTAACAGATATGGATCAAACTCATAAGCAAGAGGCGTTAGACAGACGCTATCTGAGAATGGCTGCGATTTGGGCAGAGAATTCCTACTGCCTCCGACGCAAAGTGGGAGCTATTATCGTCAAAGACTCTATGATAATCTCCGATGGGTATAACGGAACGCCGTCGGGATTTGAAAATGTATGCGAAGATGAAGCCGGAGTTACGAAGCCCTATGTGCTTCATGCCGAAGCGAATGCCATTACAAAAGTTGCTCGCAGCAACAACTCATCCGATGGCGCTACGCTCTATATTACCGCTTCTCCTTGCGTGGAATGTTCAAAGCTAATCATCCAAGCTGGCATCAAACGCGTTGTTTATAATGAGCTTTATCGTATCACCGACGGCATAGATCTTCTAAAACGTGCCGGAATTGAATGTGTCCATATCCCCGATTTGCAGACTTGCTAATTAATGCAGGATTAAGCCTTATCAACCCAAAATGTCTAAACTAAACAAACTTTCAGTCTGGGTGCCGCTAATTGCAGCGGCAATGTTTATCCTCGGCTTCCTTGCCGGCGACCTTATCAATCGCGAAAACGGACCGACAGCCGCACAAAAGAAATTCCAGACTATTCTAAATCTTGTTCGCAATGAATATGTAGATGAAGTAGACCTCGATAGTCTTCTCGAAAAGACTATCCCGAGCCTGCTTTCCAGTCTTGATCCTCATTCTGCATATATTCCTGCCAGCGATCTGCAAGCCGTCAACGACGACCTCGACGGTTCATTTAGTGGTGTTGGTGTTCAATTTATGATTGACAACGACACGATTAAGATTCTTGAAGTAATCCCCGGCGGACCTTCAGAAAAAGTTGGTCTGATGCCCGGCGACCGCATCGTTAAAGTTGATGGCGAAGATGTAGCCGGTGTAGGAATTACTAACGAGCAAGTATTCTCAAAACTTCGCGGTGAGAAGAACACGAAAGTCCAACTGAAGATTAAGCGTTCCAACTCTAAGAAACTCCTATCATTTGAAATTACTCGTGGCGACATCCCGGTAAACACCATTGATGCAGCATATATCACCTCTCCCGGTATCGGGTATGTCAAAGTCAATAAGTTTGGACGCACCACTTACGACGAATTCTTCCAAGCCCTCAGCAAGCTGAAACGCGAAGGCGCCGAAGACTACATCATCGACCTGCGTGGCAACACCGGTGGCTACATGGAAATAGCCTATACAATGGCAAACGAATTCCTCGGAAAGGGTGAAACTATTGTTAGCTCAAAATATCGCGACTTTATGTCGAGCTCTGTAATACATGCCGACGGCACCGGAGCTTTCCAAGACAGCCAGGTCGTAGTCCTAATTGACGAATTCTCAGCCTCATCGTCTGAAATTTTCGCCGGCGCACTACAAGATAACGACCGTGCACTGATCATCGGCCGCCGTTCCTTCGGCAAGGGCTTGATTCAAAACCAGATCGTTCTGCCCGACAGTTCAGCAATCCGCCTTACCATCGGTCGCTATTATACCCCCTCCGGCCGTAGCATCCAAAAGGATTATTCAAATCTTTCAGTGTACGAGCATGATATTCTTGACAGATACAACCGTGGCGAAATGTTCTCGGCTGATTCTATCAAGCTGAACACAAATTTGAAGTTCACAACAACCCATGGCCGTACGGTTTATGGTGGTGGCGGCATAATGCCGGACATCTTTATTCCGAACGACACATCCGGTATCAGTTCTTATTATATTGGAGTTGCTAACGCCGGCTTGCTACACAAATTTGCCTTCGACTATGTCGACGATAATCGCGACGTGCTGCAAAAAGCATCCAACATCGACGAGTTAAGCAAGTTGCTCCCCAATGATGAGATTCTCTTGCGACGCTTCGTGCTATATGCAAGCAGAAATGGCCAACCGGCTCGTTGGTATTATATCAACATCTCTCACGATCTGCTTATCAATCAACTGAAAGCACTTATAGCTCGTGATGCTCTTGGTTATGCCGCATATTACGAAATTGCCAACACCGACGACATAAACATCAAGCGCGCTATTGAGGAATTGCTAAATGGCAACGCCGCGTTTCCGTTAATGCCGGCGCCGGTGAAAACAAACAGCAAATAATTTAACTGCCGCGAAGAACTATGCCTTTCTTCGCGGCAGATTTTTATAAATACCATGGACAAAAACGAAATTCGCAGCCGTATCAAGATACGCAAAAGCCTGCTTTCAGCAGAAGAAAAACAGCAAGCGGCCCGTAACGCCTTCAATCGCTTGGAACAATCGGCTGCATTTATGCTTGCCGACAAAATTCTATTATACCACTCCCTCCCCGACGAACTCTCAACCCATGAATTCTTAGACCGTTGGGCCGACCGGAAACAATTCTATCTTCCTCGCGTTAACGGCGTAAACCTTGATATACTGCCCTACAATCGTTCGCAATTAGCCCTCGGCTCATTTCACATCGAAGAACCGCAGGGAGATGAGACAACCGATATTACCGAAATCGAGCTCATTGTGGTTCCGGCTATTGCTTACGACCATCATGGCAATCGCGTAGGACGAGGAAAAGGGTATTATGATCGCCTGCTTGCCGAAACAAAAGCAACCAAAATCGGCGTTTGTTATGACTTCCAACTACTCGATGAAGATATCCCTACAGAACCTCATGACGTATCTGTAGACATCCTCATCACCGATGCACGCCATCTCGTAATCAAA
>CAZKYD010000082.1:0-11182 GCA_964556875.1 uncultured Alistipes sp. | reverse complement strand
GATAACAATCCATCGCCAACTCGTCTTTGCCCAAACGCTTTAGAACATCTGCCTTGCCAAGATAAGAGTAGGCATAATCTGGATTTAGCGTTATCGCCATATCGTAATCCTCAAGTGCGGAATCATTCCTGTTTGAATTATCTTCAAAGAATCCTCTACGATAATATCCTCCAAATTCATCCGGGTTTTGCTCGATATATTTCGACCATTCTGCAATAGCGCCATCGATGTCGCCGGCGTCTCCTAAGATATCGGCTTTAGTTGCGGTGAGATTATCATTGTCAGGGCTCATTGCTTCTGCTTGAGCGATATATGCGAGAGCAGAGGTAAAATCACCGATTTCGCTACAATTTTCAGCTAATTCTTGGAGGAGATAAGGGTGGGCATCAATCTCAAATGCCTTCAGTAGGTATTCATTTGATTGACGATACATTTGCTGATTGCCATATACTTGAGAGATGTAGAAGAAGTATTCAGCATCATGCGGATTCTTGGCGGCCATGCCTTTTAGTTTAGACACAACCAATTGGGTCTGTTCTTTCGGGAATCGGAACAATAAGTAGTATGCTTTTTCATCCTCGTTAAGCACCTTGCAAATATCATCAATAGCGGCGGTATAATTACCTTGACCAATGTATGATCGAGCTCTAAATGAGTAGCCAGATGAATAATCAGGATAGAGTTTTATAATTCTACTATAATGATTAATTGCACTTTCATAATCTTTACGAGCATTGGCATTTCTTCCCAGGCCCATTATCCCCAGCACGCTCTCCGGGTGGCTGCTAACAATTTGGTTATAATCTTTGTCGGCTGCATCGTAGTTACACATTTCATACAGTATCTGAGCGTGGGAGCTAAGAATATCCTCGTCGTCGGGTTGAAGTTTAATAGCTTGCTCCATGGAAGCTAGTCCTTGTATCGTATCTCCTAGAGCGCATTGGATTTTACCTACGCAACAATACACATAGCCTCGCTTGTCCTTTTGGCTCTTAGAGAGGAACTTCAATGCGTTATTTGCGGAAGTAAGAGCTTCTCCGAATTGCAGGTTGTCATAAGCCAATCGCATTTGGATAAGATAGGCATCGCCATTTTTCGGATGTGCCGCAAGCTCACTTTCGATGAACGCCGAGGCAGCGGATACGTCGCCATCATCGAGCTCTTCTAAGGCTCTGCGCACGTTGTAAGACTGCTCCTGCTCTTTAGCAAAACCCCAAGAGAGGGCAAGGGTTGTCATGGTCAACAAGATTAAAAGCTTCTTCATTTTGATACTGATATGTGATTAGTGTTTCTATTGATTGCTACCATAAAACCTAAGCGATTCATGATTAGTAATTTGGGATTACTAATAGCCTGTCAGGTAGTCACAAATTCGAATGCAAAAATGATGCCAAAAATCGATTCCGCATTAGCGGCCCCCGGCTGATGAAGTCTCTACGTGAGTATTGGTGTTGACCATTTTGTTGACGCTACGCTTTTGGTGACCCCACTGCACGTTGTAGGTCAGACGGAGTAGAGGCATGGCAGCCATTTCAAGGCGCATGTGGGAGGTGTTGCTGTTGTAGCGGTTCAATGATTGGCTACCGGTGTCGTACTTGTTGAACGGACAGAGCATACCGACGCCAAATTCCCAATCCTTCCAATTATAGCTCAGCAACAGCACTGAAAGCGTCTCGCCCCAAAGGTATGTTTCGCCTGAAAGTTGTTTCGGCGCTTTCTCGTATTGTGCAAGAAGTGAGAATCCCCAATGATATGCCGTAGCTTCTGCATACCAGCTAATATTATTGTTAGTGTGCTTATAGCCAATGCCTTTAGATTGCTCCACGCGATAGCTGATATTCCCGGTGAAAGATAGCCAATTGGGCACTATATCAATCTGAGGCGCAAGCGTAAAAGATATTGATTTTAGCCCCTTGCTGTTCTCATACGAGGTGATCAAGCGATCATCCTGCCAATAGAGATATGGTGCGATGGCATCAGGACTATCAAATGCGCGTATGCTGAATGTGCCGTCAATGTGCTTAGAGGTGTATTTATAGCGCAAGGTTAGCATGTAGTTTGTCGCCGTTTGCAGGTTTGGGTTACCGATGCTCCACTGAATACCATCGGTCTGAGTGGCGGCGATATTGGTTTGAGTTAACGATGGGGAAGTCTGCCAAGACGCTAAGTTTAGAGTGAACATCGACGCCGCGTTATATTTGTATGACGCCGAAAACTGAGGCCGCAGATTCCAACTGTTGTTGCCTTGTCCCGTCTCGCGGAACTGAAAATCAGTGTACTGCACACCGATACCGGCCGATAGCGTTACCTTCTTAATCCGTTGGAAATATTCGCCGAAGAAATATACATTATCCTTACGCTGGTGAAAAATCTCGCCACCTAAATTCTCATACGTAGAGCGGTTGCGGTTTGCGTTATACGATACGCCTGCAGTTAGACGTGAGTTTTTCCAATTCTTAATGTAGTCAGCTTCAATGCCGTATGCCTGATTGTTATCTTTGATTGCTGTATAGACATCATTCAGCAGGTCAGAGGTTACATTATCGTGCTCGGTGTATGTACGCGCTGTTGTGCCATTGTAAAACGAAGCGTTGAAGTCTACGGCAAGTATCTGATTGTGAGCAAAATGCTGCTCCAAATAAGCCTTCATTGAAGGCGTAAAGCCATTGTCGTTATTATAATCGCGTAGATGGAGATCATTATGGCCGTTGCTTTGTGTCATAATACCGTCAGACAGTTTCTCGTTGTCCCATTCTTTGAAGCCATGTATGGCGATCCAAAAAGTAGTAGTATCCGGCTTTACGTAGCTATAATCCAATTGCAGACCGGAAAAAGTATTACAGGTATATCCATCTAACGGTGATTCATTTCTGGTGAGTGATTCGCCATCGGCATAGGTGAATGTTTCGCTGTACTCGCGATATGAACCTATGCGATTGGTGATCTTATGCGATACACTTGCGCCCCATTGCGAGCGCCCGTTGTTCAATTTCAGAGAAGTATTATATTGTCCCCAGGCGCAATTTAGCGCTTGCATACCATTAAACATGAACGAACCGCCGACGGTTGGATTGATTACGATGAAGTTCAACACGGCAACTGCACCCTGGTAGCGCAGTCCTGGATTGTCCATCCATTCTACGCGCTTAATGGTCTCCGGCAGCAGATTTTTTACCTGCTCAATTGTGGCTTCGCGACCATTGATACGAACCTGCACACTTTCGCCGGTAGTGGTGATTGTGCCCATCACTTCGTTGACCGATAGGGCAGGAATCATTAGGTTGTGTAACAACTGCATACCATTCTGTGATTTTTCCACGGCACTTGCTGAGGGATAAAACATATCCATATCAGCTTTGTGAATTACCCTTGGTGCCTCAACAACAATCTCTTGTAACTCGTGTGACATCGTTGCGTCAGCATTGCTACTGATGCTGTCGTTCACCACAACTTCGTCTTGCGCAAATGAGATAAATGCAGTTACAAATATCGTAATCAATGTGATAATATACTTCATCGCAAATACTTAGATGAATCAAATGTCTGTCATGAGAGTAATGTAAAACTCTCAATAATAATTACAAAATTACAAAAAAAACTGATATATTAGCCAATTTAAAATGAAACATCCAACTCGGGGAAGCGGCTTCCGTGGAGTTGGATGTTTTAGTTGTTCGTAGTTTGGCAACAATTCAGATTAATGATGCCAAACTACGAGCAACATGGGAATAGGAACACTATTTTACAATTACTATTTTACGATTACTTTCTGGACTTGGTTGCCGGCGCGGCGGATGTAGATGCCGGGGGCGAGAGTTGCATTAGCAGCTACGCGTGTGCCATTGATGGTGTACATCTCTGTAGCGGCTGCGTTGTTGAGGTCAGCAGCAATTGTGATAACTGAGGATTGTTCGTTGAGGGTGTCAACAGAGCTGAAATAGCCAACCCAATCTTTATAGCTGTCGCTAGTGCCTTCGGGGATATAAAGGGTGCTTCCTCCATCAATGAAAGAGAATGCTTGTTCACCGAGGGTAGGCGCGGTTTGAGCGTGAGATTTTACGGTTTTCAAAGCCGAGCAGTAGGTGAAAGCCTGGTCGCCGATGGTTTCCATTGATGCAGGGATGTCTACAGATGTGAGGTTGATAGCTTTCCAAAATGCATCGGTATCGATCTCCTTGCAAGTGCTCTGAATTGCATATTCGCCGGCTTTACCTGCGGGGAATACTAACAGCTTGGATTGATCTTTGTTGTAGAGCACACCGTCGTGAGAAGAAATGCTTGCATTATCTTCAACAACGTTGATAGCGGTAAGCGCAGCGCACTGATAGAAAGCGCGTGTGCCAATCGAGTTTACATTCTTGAGCAGGTCAACAGATTTGAGGCTTGAGCAGTTTTGGAATGCGTAATCACCGATTGTAGTCAGTCCTTCGGGGAGGGTAACGCTCTCCAGGCTTGTGCAGGATTCAAATAGGGTAGAGGGGAGTGTGGTAACAGAGGCACCGATAACGGCATTTGTCATGCCTGAACAGTTGGCAAATGCAGCCTTACCGATAGACGTAACGGTAGAGGGGATTGTTACAGACTGGATGGCGTAGTCATCAATGAAGGCGCTATTGCCGATTGTTTCCAAACCTTCGGGCAGCTTGATTTCCTCGATAGAGGTGCAGCCTTCGAAAGCAGATTCACCAATGCTCTTAAGGGTTGAGGGGAAGGATACTTCGGTGAGGCTCTTGCAAGTGTTGAATGCAAGGTCAGCGATTGCAGTGACGCCTTCGGGGATAGTAAAAGCGCCTGACTTACCGCAAGGGTAGAGCAGCAATTGATCTTTATCCTTATTGAAGAGGGCTCCATCAACAGAGGCAAACGTTTCGCTGTCTTCAGCCACATTGATTGCTGTCAGAGAGGTACATTTTGCGAACGCCTTATTTCCGATAAGAGTTACCTTAGCAGGGATAGTAATCTCTTGAAGAGAAGTACATGAAGAGAATCCACCTGCTTCGATATATTCAAGAGTGTCGGGTAGTTTAACGGTTTTGAAAGCACCCCATCCCATACCGAATTCGTCGATACCGATAACGGTGTATTCCTGTCCGTTGTCATCAGTTGCAGTTGCGGGTACTTCAACGTCGGTTGCAGAATAGTCGCTGAAGTAGTAGACAGCACATCTATTGTTCTCATAGATGTAGAATGTAAACTTTCCACTTTTAAAAGTGTCAGCTTTGGCAGTGCCGGCTACAAACAGTGCCGACAGAAGTAGTACGAGGGTAAAAATCTTCTTCATAATCGCACAACATTATTTAATGATTAACTTTTTTGTCTTTCCTTCATTGCGAACAAAGGTTACTCCACGTGGAGCCGATAGAGCGCAATGACCGTTGCTGTCGGCAGTGCCAACGGCTAATTTAATTCCCTGCAGATTGTAGACTTCAACAGTGGAGAAGGGTTCTGCTCCGGAGATATATAGGGAGTTGCCCTGAATGTCTATGGCCATAGATGAGGTTGAATCGGCAACCTTTTCCACACCTGATGTACTTAATTCTACGGTTACTTTATTCGAAGCATTGCTCTTATAGTCGGCAAAGTAGACCGTGCGATAGGCGATAACAGAGTAGGTGTATTCCCACATATTATCGAGGTTCTCCATCTTGTATGATTGCACATCGTCAAGGTCGCGAATGCAGTAGGGGGCGGTGATTGTCTCATTCAGAGGCAGATCCTGATAAATGCTGACCTCGTCGAGGAGGAACGCTTTACCGGAGTTGGTCATGAAGGCAACATATTGGTTCTCGCCACCTTTGGTCATATCTACAGTGCCTTCGATGAATCCGGGTTCAGAGCTTCCGGCGATATATTTGAATGATAGGGGACTGGTTGCTGTAAGCTTATCGAGCAACATGATGTAAAGGCGGTCGTTAGCATTCGCTAAATAGGCTCTTACTTTCACCTTAAATTTGCCATTGTTATGGTTAAGCGAAATTTTAGGAGTAACAACCAAGCCGGTAGAGCCGTAGACATCCCCCTGCGAGCCTACCATTCCGTTGGCCCATTGAGGCTCAGTGGCAATCCACTGTGTATCGGTAAATCCGGCTTCATTGAGGTCGATCTGAGAGTAGCCGCTGGTTGTAGGATTCGTTTCATCGTCGCCGGTAGCGTTATGGAAATCTTCATGAAGGACTTCCACATTGGATAGGGCTTCGGTTGAAGCGGTAACTGTGCGGTCAACGGTGATAATATAGTTTGTGGCTTTATCTTGTTTCTCCCAATTTGCTGTAAAGGCGTTATCTGAAACTTCGGTCGCCTCCAAAGCTATCGGGGTTCGGCCTACAAGCCCATCGATCAGCACCGGTGCAGTGTCGTCGGAATATAGACTGCCTTGATGTCCCTTGACATAGAAGTAGTAGTCATATTTCGGGTCAATATCGGTCAGGCGGTAGCTTGTAGCTGTGACGGTCTTGTCTGTGATGACTGATACGGGAACAGTCTTTGTTTGATATTCGATATTGATATCACGGATGTAGAAAGAAACGTTGTTTTTCTGAATACATTCGAGGCGCATCTTAGTTGTGTTGAACTGTAGGATGTCACCTTCAAATTTGTAATAGTCGCCATCTTTGGTTAGCCAAAAGTTTGGAATGGCCGAAATGCGAGTCCATACGCCATCTTGACATATGCTAACACCAAGCAGGGTGAAGTTGCCACCGCTTTCTGTGGTCATCGTGTTAGGCTTTACAAAGAAAGAAAACTTAGAAATGGGTGCCGGCATTTCCGGGGTTTCGATATAATCGCCTGCTGCGTCAAAACAGATATATTTTGTGCCATCAGATTCGGTTTTGACATCAGTAGAGCCGTTAGACGATACATCGATACTCCATCCTTCAGGGTAGTTAGGATTGGAAGTGTTGATTTTGTTGCCTGAGCAATTCACGCTGTTAAAATCGACATGTACGCTGCCTGAAATCTGCTGTTCAGGCATCTCGCGACGATACACGTTCAGGATATAGTCGGAGGCAGTATCGGTGCCTTGCCATGAGAGTAAGGCTTCAGTGTCGGAGATATTTTGAACCGCGTTAGGGGTTGGCGCTTCAAGGATTGAGCGAGTTCTTTCGATTTTCACATCATCGAGCAGGAAGCTACCATCAATTTCGGTAAATTGAATGATGGTCCTATCGGTGAAGGGGGCTTTCGTGGTTGTAAAAGTATATTCGGTCCAATTATCAGTCAGAGAAAAGTATTTGCTATCTTCCGGGCCGGCATCATTATCGCAGAGAGCTACCCAAATCTGGGTTGTAGCGCTGCCGCTGAGACGTTTTGCGCGGAATGTCACCACAATCTCACCAGCCATATTCATCTCCGGGGTGCTGATATAGCAGGGCTCGGTTTCGCCTTCACTGTTGAGCGACGTAACGAGAGCTGCGCAGCCCCCACCTTGGTAGACGCAATATCCGGTCCATCCTTCGGTCTTGGTCATCCCGCTGAGTAGGTCATAGGTCGATGTGTTGACCACTTGTGTTTTCGTAGGATTATCTTCCGTGCCGGCAGAAAAGGCAGAGAAATCTTCATCAATTAAGATTTCGCTAAACGCCGGGAAGCAGTTTAGCAATCCGAATAGAAGGATATAAATTTTGGTCTTCTTCATGATGTGTGGTGTTTGTAATATCCGTTGGCAATTAGACAAAAGAAAGCAGACAATTATCTATCGCAAAAATATGACCTTTTTATCAAATAAAATTTGACTTATATCAAGTTTTTTGCGTAATTTGTAGCAATTTTAATAAAATTCCATTCTGAGATGACTCTACAAGATATTTTGTGCCGATATTATCCACTGACTGATAATACATTACAGCGGTTGGAGGAGATCGTATGTGAGCGAATATATAAGAAAAAGGAGATTATTGGCATACCGAATAAGAAGTTTGATCAATTCTTACTGATGGAGAGTGGTCTCATTCGCGTGTTTTTCGAGCGAGAAGATAAGGAGACAACTTTAGCCTTTGGTATAGCAGGGGATATAATTGCCTCATTACATTATATTTATGCAAAATCGCCGTCACCGGTCGGGGTAATGGCATTGGAAGATACTAAAGTTTTCGCATTCAAGTATGATGAGTTAGATAAGCTGTCAGCGACATATCCCGAGTTGCACATCTTATTTCGGAAGATTTGGGAGGAGCAGTCGTTCTGCTATGAGTTCCGGTCATCTTTTATGGCAATAACAGATGTCTATACGGCTTACGATCAATTTTTACGGATGCGCCCCGAGTTGCGCAATAGGATTCCACAGCGGTATTTGGCACAATATCTCAACTGCACACCGGAGACACTATCACGCATACGAAATAAGTGGAGCCGCAACCAGCATGAACCTCTAACCTCGTCGAAAGGGGGCAGGAAAGAGCCCGGGTTCTACATCACCCATAAATAACTCAGAATCATCGCTATACATAGCTCTGCGCCACCATCTTCAAGTAGGGGGGTGATATGTCATCGCCATTGCAAAAATATTAAGGGAGGCTGTCGGACTTTCGAATGTCTGACAGCCTCCCTTTCTTCATATTCTCAAGTTGCGCATATTCTGAATTGTGGAGGGCGCAAATCAGTGCTTTCTAAGATTATTTTACATTAACTTTGATGGTCTTTCCGGCAAAGCTTACGAGATAGTTGCCGGGAGCCACACTAACAGAGGCGTTTCCGGAAGTCTTGGCGATAACGCGTCCGGCAATATCTACGATAGTAGCCTTCATACCGGCAGGTGCGGTAATATTGATATTGCCATTTACGCCCTTAACTGATGTTTGATTTGCATCGAAGAGACGGTCAACTGACGAAACTTCTACTTCAAACAGATTAGAGCTTTCAGATGCACCAACATTGTAAAGGGCAACAACCGAATATTTGTGGGATGTGCCGGCTTCAACAGTGTCGGTATATTTGGTATCAGTCAAAGCTTCACTGTTGAGTTTGTTTTCGCCATCATATACATCATAACCGAGCAGAGCGGCTTGGATGCCGGTTTGTTTCTGCTCGAAGCTGAAGTCATCAAAGAACATCACGCTATTCGAAACGTAAGGCGTAACAATTTCAACGGCAAAATATTTTGCACCTTCGGGCAATTCTACCGAAATCTTTTCATAATCGTCGCCATTTCCCAGAGAGCTATTTACCTCATAGCCCTGTGTATTGTCGTTTGCATCACAGAGAGCGGTGTAAGTAAATGAATTTTTCTCGGGATTGGTGAATGAAACTAATACCTTGATTTGATCCTTGATTGTGCCATCATCATCACTAGAGTAACGCAGTGAAGGATAATGGTTTGAAGCAACGTAGAACTCTAATGTCTGGGCATTACCTGATAGCTCGGGAGATACCATCCATTCGTCGCGAGTGCCATAAGAAGCAGAGCCGGTGAAGATGTATTTGCTGCCGCTATGGGCTTTGCCGTGCCATTTCGAACTGTCGCTAACCGATAAGGTGTTCTCGTTTAGCACGATAAATGCGAATGATTCATCTTGCCAGTCAGCATAGTTCAAACCGTAGTTAATGAGATAAATCTGATAGTGAGTATCTTCTTCGAATAGAGTCCAGCCATCAAGCGTGGTAGCCAGGTCGTCGCAGTTTTCAAAGCTATCTGTAACGTTTTCACCTTCGGGAAGCTGATATTGGGGCTCGCTCCAAGAGAGGTTTACATTCAGCCCGTCAACATCGCCGACGAGGGTGTCAACTGCCGGCACAATGGCATGACGGACCGTTACAATAGCTTCATCTGAAGTGTTGTTGTCCGGTTTTTGGTCTCCTTCGAAAGTTGCGGTAGCGGTAAACGAAGTTTTTTCGTTATAGCTATTGTCAGCGGTGAAGGGGAAGGTGAGGGTAGTGCTGCCTCCAATTTCGAGAGCTTCGCCCGACTGAGTGCCGCAGGATTCGCCATCTTTGTATAATGTTACGCTATATCCTTCAGCAGTTTCCGAACCTCCGTTTATCAAGGTCACTGTTACATTGAAATCGCTACCGGCGTCAACCTTAGAGGGAGCATAAATGCTCTTAAGTTGCAGATCCTTGCTGAGGAGTTCGTCAACTTTAATGCAGTCGAATGCAGCAAAGCCATTGGAGTATGTATCACATCCGGCAGAGAATACAATCTTAACATTCCCTTTACCGATAAATTGAGTCAATGGGAGAACCTCAAGATTCCACCCCTTGGCACCTTCGGTATAGGTAAATTCCTTCAGAACGGTTAATTCCCCATTTTGCAGGATGCCAACTGATGTTTTCATGGTGTTCCCATCTGATGGCCATACATAATGATAGAACGACAATGCCGGAGATGTGGCTGAGGAAATGTCTATGTCGCATGAGGTATATGTCGCTTCGGCATAAACTTGATCGCTCCAAGAGTTTCTTTGAGAGTTAAACAGCAGAGCACCATAGTCTTCGTCGTAGCCATTGGGGAAATATCCAAACGCGGTGTAAGCGCCATCGCCCCACTGACTGATATATGTCGATGGGTATAGATTGTTTGACGTTGTTGAAGATGTCCAAATATTTTCGCTGTAGCCTTGGGGGAATGATTCCGAGAAGGGCAATTTTGCAGCCGGACCGGCAACGATATCTTCGGTATCAACCTCTGCACCTTTGCCCTGTGAGTTTGAAGCGTATACGGTGTAGTGATACTGAGTCAATGTTGTAAACTCAACGTGATCAGTGAACGTCGTTGAGGTCAACCCTGAAGCAACAGTTTCTTGATTCTCCCATGAAAGATAGCGCACAACCGAGTAGGTATATTCAGCAGGATTTACATATCCTCCGTTCTCACCCTGAGTAGGCGCATCCCAAGTTAGAGTCATCTCGGGGTAGTTGTTAACTACCTTTAGATTCTGCACTTCGCCGGGAGTATCGGCGCCTACATAAGCATACACATAAGTGCGTCCGTTGTAGTTGCTGGAAATACTTCCTGATTCAGAATTTGAGGCCACCAGCACATAGTTGTGATAACCGGCTGAAAGATTCTCAAGCTTGAAGGAGTATTCTGTCCCGATGGTGGGATTTTCGATTGAGTTAATAACCTCATACTCATATGAGCTGTAATTGTATTGACACAATGATACGCTGGTCAGTTCGTCAAGACCCTCATATTCGTCGTAATCAGCATAGTAAGTTGTAGGTGTGGTAAATGTGATTGTCAAAT
>CAZKYD010000081.1:0-11205 GCA_964556875.1 uncultured Alistipes sp. | reverse complement strand
GATATTGAAGTCGGCACCTGATTTTACGCTCTGAGGTACATTAAAGTCGGTGATGGCAAGGTCGGTTGCGATGCCTTCTTCAACGTTGATATTATCAAGGAGTACCCAGGTATAATTCACCAGTGTGCAGCAGAGCCCTAATTCTACCGTCTTGCCTGCAAATTCGGAGAGGTCGGCGGTATATTTCATCCAATCGAGGTCTTCGTCTACGGCATCCGAAACTTTTATGCTCTTAACCAAATGATCTTCGCCGTCGCAGGTAACTACAACGTCAACCGTGTTGTTGTCATTCTCGTCGAGGGCGTAGGTGTAGAAGGAAATTACCGGGTGAGAGGTGTCTGCGAGCGAAATCTTACCGGTGCAAAGTGTGCCACTTGTGCCGATGCTTTCGCCATACATTCCGATATAGCCATTATCTTCGTCTTGGGAAGTAAGACCTTCAATTGATGTGTCTTTCATTACATACCACGCGGGGGAGCCGGCATTGGTGTAGATAGCGAGCAGGGTTTCAACTGCCCCGCCGGCTAGCGATTCCTTGTAAGGAAGAGAGAACGGAGTGCCTACTGCAATCATCGATGCGTAAGCATAGCTACTGTTACCACCTTCGGTCGATGCAAATACTACATATTTCTTGAAGTCCTGAGGCTCGTCGGCGTCAAGAGCCTGATAGGTGTAGGATGTATCTTCGGTGTCACACCAAACTTCGTCGATTTTGCCACTGCCAATTTCGTAGATGGTGTAGGTGATATATTCCGACTTCAGCGGATAGCCGTCAACGTCGGTTTCGGGGGCATCCCAAGAGATGGTAACCTGGCCGGGAGTTTCGGTTTCCTTAGCAACGACATTTTTCGGGGCTGCCGGTTTGTTGATACCGATATAACATTGTGCGGAGCTTTTGCGACCAACGCCTGCCGAGTTAGAGGGGATCAGTGTCCAGGTGTGATAACCAGTGCGCTCTACATCTTCGTAGTCGTCAAGGTCGGAGAATGAGTCCCAGAAAGAGTTAGTGCTACCGGGCACAACGTTCTTGATGGTGCGGATGCTGGTGTTGTCGCGCAGCACCTCAATCGACATATTTTCGGTCAAATCATCGCCACCAACCGATTTCGTCGGGGCGGTGTATTCGATCTTTACTTCTGATTTGCCATCTTCGTCGGGTGTAAACGTGATGTTGCTAACCGTGTCGGGGGCATTGACGTCGACCGGAGCTGAAACTGCCAGGTAGTCGAAGTAGAAATACGACATTGCGGCATCCGACATCGCGTGCGTACCGATGTAGTAGGTGCCGTCTTCTTCAACGGTTGTGAATACAATGAAGCGGATTTCGTCGGTGTTCACCACTTCGGTGGGCTCTATTAGGGTAGTGGTCATCGCCTCGATGGTCTTGTCCTTACCCATTTTTAGCTCGAATTTCTCCGGCTTGCTGGAGTTGCGGGCGCGCACATCTATGGTTACGCGATATTCTTTACCACCCTTCAGCTCAATACCTTTAGTTATAAGCCAGTCGTCTTTTGGGGTTTCTTTGTTGGTGTTAGCACGGATACGGATGGTTGCTTCATCCTCGTCATAAGTCCAGGTGAAGTCATCTTCGTTGGCATCTATGACTGTGAATTCGTCGAATTCATCTTCAGTCCAGAGGAGCGCTTGGAATGTTGCTGAGTCGTCGGGCTGACCGACTTTTTTCGGGCCTTCTGATTGCGAAGCTACGGCGCTTGCCGATACACCTAACAATGCGGATAGACCTAACATAGCTACTGCCAATCTTGTTTTACGCATTTTATGATAAGATTTTGTGAATGAATTATTGTTTGTTCGAGGAACAATGCGTAAAATTACGAATCTTAGTTTATATAAACAATATAATTCCTAAATAATTTTCAGGAAAATGTGAATTTTTATATAAATATGCTCGTAGAAAGGGGGTGTAGCGGTGTAAACCTATGGATTAGCCGTACTTAGAGATTTTGCGAAGCTGCGGTTCGTTGAGGATGCGAATCCTACGACCGTCTACGGTTATGAGTTTTTCGGTAACGAAGCCTGAGAGGGTGCGGATAGCATTGGAGGTTGTCATATTCGAGAGGTTGGCGAGGTCTTCGCGAGCCATATAGATGCGCAAGGTCATGTTGTCGTCCTCGTAGCCGTAGTGGTCGCTCAACACTATCAGTGCTTCCGCCAGGCGGCCGCGAATATGCTTCTGGGTGAGGTTTACGATCTTTGTGTCAGAGCCGCCGAGGGTGCGCGATAGTTCGTGGATGAAGAACCATGCCAGCTTGCGGTTGTTGTTGATCATATCTTTGACCAACGTCATCGGGAGAGTGCCGACGGTCGACGGCTCGAAGGCAGCTGCCGACGAGTTGTAGCGCTCGTTTGCAAAATAAGCTCTGTAGCCGAAATATTGCACTGAGCGGATGAGGCGCAGAATCTGCACACGTCCACCGATACCATCCTTGAATTTCTTTACTTTACCCTGAAGTAGACACCAGAGATACTCCGGTTCTTCACCTTCGGCGTAGATCATCTGGTTCTTTTTGTAGTTGTGGATAACAAACCCGTCGATAATTCGGCGCTTCTCCTCATTGTTGAGGACAGTCCAAATTTCCGACATGTCTTCGCTCATTACCTTCTCCAATGCGCTTTTTATCATATCTCAGGGTATTATAATTGTAGAGCACCTGTAGTGATACATGTTTTATAACACAAAGTTATAACATTTTTTTATAACATACAACAAAAACTATTTTTTCTTTCGCGCAAAGTATAAAATTCGGAATATACTGATTGGGGGAGGGGGTTGGAATAGGGAAGGGTTTAAAAGAAAAAAGCTACGATGCGACTCGGATTAGTCGGACCGTAGAGCGGTAGTTTTGGAGATTTACGACCTTAGGTCGGGAATCTCAAGGTATCTTTCGTTGAGTTGGAGAGGGGAGTGATTACTTAGAGATCATAACCATACCGGTGGGAACCCACATGTAGGTCTGAGAAGATCTAACGAGATACCATTTGATAGCTTTTTTCAACATAGTCATAATTGCTTATTGTTTTTAGTTAAACATCTTTCGATGTTGCCAGACAAACTCTTTTGTCTGAATTACAAATGTGTGTGTTTCAAAAATAAATCTCAGACCAATGCTGCCGTTTAGCAGCGAAGGTATGAGATTTAGGTTTCTTTTGTGATCCGCCTGGGGCTCGAACCCAGGACCCCAACATTAAAAGTGTTGTGCTCTACCAGCTGAGCTAGCGAATCTCCTTAGGTATTCCTCTGCAAGATGTTGTCATCTTTGCTTTGGAGCTTTAAGGGTTATCCCTCAAAAGCGATGCAAAGTTAGGCATTATTTTCGAAACTGCCAAATATTTCGCCAAAAAAATGTCGACAAATTTGCGAAATCGCACTTTTACGCTATTCTGGCGGGGGTAGTGCGTTCGGCGCGCAACGCGCCCCGATGTCGTTTCGCTTAGCCGACCAACAAAAAAATCAGCGGAGCTCCGTAAGGAGTAGCCCCGCTGATCCTAATTTATAGTGTAGCTAAATTTGACTTCAACTTGTCTGGTTTAGTCGTTGACTGAGACATTGCCTAATTTGGGAGTGCCGGCATCAAAACAACCCAAATACTTATAGTTGGTGTTGTATGTTGTGACAGTGTTGGTGTAATCTTCGCCTTGATTGTCGACGAAGATATTGCCGGTGAATGAACATTGGTTAAATGTTGCGGTGCCTAAGCTTGAGTAAGCTGAACCTACAATACCGCCAATAGTTATGCAGAATACATTGATGTCATTGTTAGTGGAAACTATTTCATTGTATAATGATAGATTGCCAGAAACTTTGCAATTGCTGTATGACCATGCGCCTTTTTGAGAGAAACCACCGAGGACTCCGCCGACATGAGCTGCGGATCTGGCTTGAGCGCCGGATGGTGTGGTAGAACTGTTGTAGCCGATAACGTCGAGGTTAGATTCTATGTTCTCTATTTCGGTTTCCCAACTATAACCTACAAGACCACCGACATAACCACCACTGCGTTTTAATAGTTTTACATAGCTTCCTTCGGTAGCATTAATATTAATGTTTTTAATCGATGCTGGCGCGCCATTCAATACGCGTGATTCGCCGATTAAGCCACCAACATTGTTGTAGCCTTCAACAATAATTTTACCTCTGAGGGTAATATTCTCGATTTCTGAATGATTATTATAGCCTGCCAAGACACCGGTGCAAGGTGATGCTGTATTTGTATTGAAGATTACAACGTCTTCAAATATTAAGTCGTGAACTTTTGCTCCTTCTAGTGACCCGAAGAAGCCAACATATGGGGAGTCGCTGCCATTGATTTTTAGATTTTTGATAGTTTTACCATTGCCATCGAATTCTCCACTAAAATAAAAGTCCATAGGATCATTGTAGGCAATAGGAGTCCAAACATAGCCATTCATATCAATGTTGTTTTCCAACTTCACTGTATACTGTTCGTAATGGTGTTCGTCATCCTCGCTTAGCTTAGCTGCAATACGAGCAAGTTGACGTGCTGTTTCTACGTGAATGACATTATCGTCATCGGGTATAACAATATCGTCATACCAATCAAATGCACCATCCCAGACGCTGTAGCCAATGTTGTCTGGTTTTTCGTATTCCGGTGAAATGTTGATAAATATATCGGTGGGCTTAGTTAATAAGCTTCCGTAAATATTTGTACGATAATTGCGCTGAATAGGAATGCTTGTGCATTTAACTTCATATGTATCATCAACTACGAGGGTTAAGGTTGTTGTTTCCTTGTCTACCGGAGCCAATATATAGTTCATTGACAGATAGGTGTACTTGTCTACCGGGAAAGCCTCAGATGATTCTACAACGGTTGTAGTTGGAATAGTGAAAGCTTCAGTGGAGGCTTCGCCAACAGCACCGGTTTTGAGGTTCATCTCAGTGTAAGGATAGAACTTGAGAGATGTTGTGGCAACTTTGAAACCTAATTCATGAGCTCTATCTAAGTCGTCAGTACCAAAGTTAATTTGGGCAAACGGACGTTTGAGGATGATTTGCTTTTGTGTTGGACCATCTACTTTAAATTCGCAGTAAGCGGTGAATGCATCATTCTTATCATTATTAGCTACAAGTTTATTGTAATCGATTGATACACTCATTGTTTTTGTGTCGAAAGTGTATGGTGATTCGGCTGCAGCGTCATCTGTGCCTGTATTTGACGCATCTGCCCAGAAGATAGCTTCGTAAGAGTGTTGGTTAACAAGATCAATGCCAGTGAGTTCAGCGCCTTGTCCGATTTTAAAATTTGTGATTGTACCGGTAATAAGAGGTGTATATTCTCTAACCTCTCCTTCGGCTAATTCTTTTTCGTCAATTGCATTAACGGCATTTACATCGTAGATAGCATAAAATACCTCATCTACTTTCTTTCCATCCGAGAAGGAGCGGGAGGCCATTTCGGAGGGGACGGTGAGTTTGAAGGACACGGAGCAGACGTCGCCCTCGTCGGTAGTGGTCGGGACGTCGATTTCCGATGAACAAGAAGCAAGCATACCCAGCATTGCCACTGCCAGTCCTAAGACTTTAGTTTTCATCATGGTGTTAATTTAATGATATTTGTTAGTTAGATTTACTCAATAATAATGAAGGCCCATGTATAATAATTGCTCAAAAACGATATGCCAAAAAAATGGCGAATTATGGTATGAATTTTCAGGATAAGTAATGAAATTATACTGAGACCGCACTGTGGGAATTAGTCTATAAGGCTAAAAACTTTGCAAATATAGAGAATGTGTTCTAAAAAATCAAGAAAAGTGGTTAAAAATATTTTAAAATTGCTTAAATTTTCGATTTGTCGATGATTTTTGGGCGGTTTTTAGCTCTGTTTGAGCTCGTTGCGCAGGAATGGCGCTGTGGGGGAGTCGGTGGCGGCTACGGCTTCAGGGGTGCCGGTAGCTATGATTTTACCTCCGTTGCGGCCTCCGCCGGGCCCCATGTCGATCACATAGTCGGCGGCTTTTACAACATCGAGGTTGTGTTCGATAACAAGCACGGTGTTGCCACGGTCGACAAGGCGGTTTAGCACACTGAGCAGGGTGTTGATATCCTCGAAATGGAGGCCGGTGGTGGGCTCATCGAGGATGAAGAGGGTGCGACCGGTGTCGCGCTTCGAGAGCTCTGTTGCCAACTTTACGCGCTGGTTTTCGCCGCCGGAGAGGGTGGAGGATGGCTGACCAAGTTTGATGTAGCCTAAGCCTACGTCCTGCAACACTTTGATTTTCTTTAGGATAGAGGGCTGGAACTCGAAGAACTCTACTGCCTGATTGATGGTCATGTCCAGTACGTCGGCTATGGATTTCCCTTTGAAGCGTACTTCAAGGGTTTCGCGGTTGTAGCGACGGCCGCCACACTCTTCGCATGGCACCAACACATCGGGCAAGAAGTTCATTTCGATGGTCTTGTAGCCGTTGCCTTTGCAGTTTTCGCAACGCCCACCGGAGACGTTGAAGGAGAAGCGGCCGGGCTTGTAGCCTCGGATTTTGGCTTCGGGAAGCCCGACAAAGAGGTTGCGGATCTCGGAAAAGACGCCGGTATAGGTGGCGGGATTGGAGCGGGGTGTGCGCCCGAGGGGCGTTTGGTCTACGGTTACAACTTTGTCGATGTTCTCCATGCCGATGAGTTCGCGGTAGGGGAGCGGCTCCTGGGAGGAGCGGTAGAATTTTTGCGAGAGGATGGGCTGTAAGGTGCCGTTGACCAGCGAGGATTTGCCACTGCCTGAAACACCGCAGACGCAGGTCAGGGTGCCCAGCGGGAGGGTGAAATCTACGTTCTGCAGGTTATGGCCGGTACACCCGAGCAACTGCAGGGTCTTGCCGTTCCCTTCGCGGCGCTTGGCAGGGATGGCTATCTCTTTTGTGCCGTTAAGGTAGCCGGCGGTGAGGGTGTCGGTCTTGAGCATTTCGGCAGGGGTGCCGGCGAAGACTACACGTCCACCTTTGCGCCCGGCTTTTGGACCGATGTCGATGATATAGTCTGCTTCGAGCATCATATCTTTGTCGTGCTCCACAACGATAATGGAGTTGCGGGCATCGCGCAGGCGTTTCAGCGACTGGATGAGGCGATGGTTGTCGCGCTGATGCAGACCGATTGATGGCTCGTCGAGGATGTATAACACGTTGACCAACTCCGATCCGAGCTGGGTGGCCAGGCGGATGCGCTGGCTTTCACCACCGGAAAGGGTTGCGGATGCACGGTTGAGCGATAGGTAACCAAGGCCTACATCCACCAGGAAGCTGAGGCGCGAGCGGATCTCTTTGATGATCTCTGATGCAATAGCTTTCTGCTTTGCGGAGAGGTGCTCTTCTACGTGGTTGGTCCAGTCGAGCAGTTCGGTGATGTCGAGTTTTGAGAGGTCGGCGATGTTTTTGCCGTCGACGAAGAAGTGGAGGGCTTCGCGATTCAGGCGGTCGCCGTTACATTCCGGGCAAACTTTGCGCGAGAAGAACTGGCCGCTCCAACGCTGTGCGGCAGTTGAGGCGTCGTCGCTCTGCTGCAATTCGATATATTTCAGTAGTCCGTCGTAGCTCTGGAAATAGTTGGCGATTGAGCTCCCTTCTGAACGGATGTTCAGGCGTTCGTCGGTGCCGTTGAGGATATCCTCCAGGGCGTCGGTGGGGAGTTCGCGGATAGGGGTCTTCAGTGTGGCTCCATATTTTTCGCAGATGGCTTGTATCTGCCAGAAAATCATCGAGTTCTGATATTTGCCAAGCGGCACGATACCACCGGCATGGATCGACACGGAGTCGTCGGGGATTACCTTGTCACGGTCGATAATGTTCACGATTCCCAGACCTTTACAGCAGGGACAGGCTCCCAGGGGGGAGTTGAACGAGAAGTTGTGGGGCGCGGGTTCGCGATATGACAGACCGCTGACGGGATCCATCAGCGATTGGGAATAATGGCGCACTTCGGCTGTCTCGAGGTCGTAGACCATCATCTGCTTATCCCCCTGTTTGAGGGTTTTCATCACGGATTCGAGCAGACGACGGTCGTCTTTGTCGCTGACGCGGAGCTTGTCGACAACGAGTTCGATAGAGTGGTTCTTATATCTGTCGAGCTTCATGCCGCCCGACAATTCGCGGATTTCGCCGTCGACGCGGACGTTTAGAAAACCTTTTTTCATGAGGTTTTCAAACAGCTCTTTATAGTGGCCTTTGCGGTTATGGATCAGTGGGGCAAGGAGATAAACTTTCTTGCCGTTATAAACGCTGAGGATCAGTTCTACGATTTTCTCGGGGGAGTATTTTACCATCAGCTCACCGGAGATATAGCTGCGGGCCTCGCCGGCACGGGCGTAGAGCAGTCGGAGGTAGTCGTAAACTTCGGTGGTGGTGCCGATGGTGCTTCGCGGGTTGCGATTGACGGTCTTTTGCTCGATGGCGATAACGGGGGATAGGCCGGAGATTTTATCCACGTCGGGGCGCTCCATGTTGCCTAGCATGTTGCGGGCATAGGAGGAAAATGTTTCGATATAGCGGCGCTGTCCTTCGGCGAAGATGGTGTCGAAGGCTAACGAAGACTTCCCCGAACCGCTAAGTCCGGTGATAACGGCGAGGGTGCCGTGGGGGATGTCAACGTCGATGTTTTTGAGGTTATTGACGCGTGCCCCAATAACCGAGAGGGTGCCCGGCAGTCGTCGGGTAGAGAGGTTTTCTGTGTGTTTATTCGCCACTTGTAGTGCTGTTGTTGTAGGTTGCGTGGATTATATTGATGTCGCCGGCGAGCTTGTAGTCTCTGCCGTCAGATCCTTGTGCTTTAATTACATAATAGAATACGCCCGATTTTACGAGTTTCCCTTTGTAGCGGCCGTCCCAGCCTTGCGAGGGGTCGGTAAGATGGACCACTTCCTGCCCCCAGCGGTTATAGATATGGCAGTCGAAGGTGACGATTGATTTATAGGATACTTTCCATTCGTCGTTGACCCCTTCGGAGGTGCCGGGGGAGAAGGCGTTCGGACATTCGAGTTTTGATTCACCGATATTGACGGTGTAGGTTTCGGATATCCATTCGCATTGGCCGGAGTTGTCGCCGGCTACGAAGCGCACATACATGGTGCCGTATTCGGTAAACTGGCGGGTGTATTCGAGGGTGTTGATGCGCAGGTCGATGTCGTTGAATTCGGAGTCGGAGGAGAATTGCCATTCGTGGTAGATGGCAGCGTCGGTAACTACGGCTTCAAAGCTGATTTCAACCGGAGCGGAGCCGCCGAGCGCGCCTGACGAGTCGTTGTCTTTCTGCTCGTTGTCTACTTCGCGCGTGGTCTGGGTGGCGGAGGTGTGGGCCTCGACAGCCATGGCGGTGTAAGATGGGCTTACGATAGATGTAGCCGTGCCCCAGGTTGTCTGAAACTTGTCGCCGGAGAGGGTAAATTCGGTGTTGCAGTAGGGGGCTGCGACGTGAATCTCAGAGTTGATGTATTCAATTTCGGTAGATTCGGTTTTCTGGTCGTAGGTATTGCGCTCTTCGTTATATTCCAGGGTGTTATATTCGAGCGTTAGGCCGCGTGACAGGGTGCGGGGCACACCGTTAATCGAATAATAGGTGATTTTGTCGGCCGATCCGGTAAAGAGGAGTGTGGCTGTCATGCAGTCTTGCTCCGAGGAGATGGCGAGGTTTTCCAGCGAGCAGCGATGGTTAGCGTAGTTTACAATCCAGAAATACTGGCGCGAGGTGCCTTCTTCTATGATGTAGCCCATATCGTCGGCGGTCAGCTGAATAGAGCTGACGTTGCCATCGCGGCTCGACGCGATATCTTCGGCATAGCCGCCACCCAGCGCACTGAATCGCATCCAAGTAACCTGCGAGGAGGCCGACGAGGCGGTATAGCTGGCGGTGACGCCGGCTGTGTTGTCGAGAATATAAATGGCTGTCAATCCGGAGGATGCATCTGTGGTCTCGGTGATTGCGGGTAGCGAATTTCCGGAGAATGTCAGTGCAGCATTAGCGCTGAAACCGCACCCTATCAGAGCTAAAAAGCTCAGCAGTAGTAACCGGATGTTTATATTGTGATTCATTTTGAGTCGGGCGTCAAAAACAGTTAATTTGCAAAGTTACAAAATATTCCAATACCATTCAATTATCAAAACGTTTTGTTGCTGATATTATTGTCGCTGCGGAATATTCCGATGATTTAAGATAGGTTAACAGTTTTGTATGCTATAATTTTGTAATTTAGATGTTTGATAGGTGAAATCTAAATGGAAGTGCTTTTGATAGACTAAATAATCAAGATGAATATGAAAAGATTCGCGATTGCTGCTTTTGCAGTTTGCATAATGTCGATGGGCGATTCGTCGTCGGCGATAGCTGCTACGAATGTCTATGATGACGATAATTCGAAGACTGAGATAGAGGAGGTTGACTCGGATCTCGGGATTGATATACCCTTTGTTTCGAAGCGTAGTAAGACAATAAATAAGTGCGACACTATCGACTCTAACACGATAATTTGTTCTCGAAATTCGCGTTGGGAGCTGATAACCAAGGGTATTGCCGTGGGCGGAAACAGCCTGCAGTCTACACCGGCGGAGATGAACGGCCATAGAAATATCGGTGGCGAGTTTTTCTGGTCGGATATTTTGGGTGTCCGTTTCACACCATGGGCGAAAGGCCCTGGATTCTCCCTGGGTTTTGGTATCTTGTGGGATAATTATTCTATCAACAACGAGTTGCGTTTTGGCCGCGGTGAGGATCGTAAGTCGGTAGTTTGCGAGCCGTATGTTGAAGGCGCCGAGGATCTTAGCTCGAAGATACATATGTTTTCGTTGCTGGTGCCGTTCAGTGTGAAATACAATATTACGCCTGACTGGAAAGTTGAAGTGGGAGCATGGGCTGTGTTTGCTACACATGCTTGTGTCTCAACCTCTTATACGGTTGATGATATCAAATGTCGCGAGAAATGGACCGGGATGCAGAAGCGCACATTCCGCATGAGCTATATAGCGCAGATCGGATATCAGGATGTTGGTATCTTCGTAAAATATACACCGAAGAATGTTATTAAAACCGGCTATGGACCGCAGTTTAAGGAGATTTCTGCCGGTGTTATCGTCGGCTTCTGAGAGTCGAGCGAGTGCATGAGATTGCGCAAAATAAACAGGAGGCACGGCTACCGCTTCGGCGAGGCCGAGATGTACAACCCCTGGTCGGTCCTGGGCTTC
>CAZKYD010000080.1:2581-11261 GCA_964556875.1 uncultured Alistipes sp. | reverse complement strand
GGGAGTTTTATAGGGGGTATCAAACGGAGTGACTGTCAGCGAGTCAACGCCGGCAAGAGCCGCCGACATGGCTTCAGTCTGGCTACGCAGCAGGTTTACATGTGCATCAAACAGTGTCTGGTTGAAGCGCGATGTAACAGCGTGGAGGGCCATCTTGCAGTCAGTTTCTTCGATGGGTTTATATTGAGCGGCGATCTGAGCCCAGAGCATACGAGCGGCACGGAATTTGGCGAGTTCCATGAAATAGTTGGAGCTAACGCCCATATTGAATTTAACGCGCTCGGCAACTACGGCGGGTTTCACACCGGCTTCGGTGAGCAGTGTCATCCACTGAGCGCCCCAAGAGAGTGCATAACCAAGTTCCTGGAAGATATAGCATCCGGCGTTGTTGAAAACAATTGAATTAGCAGAGAAGCAACGCAGCGCTGGAACGTCAGCAACAACTTCGAGCATCTTCTTCGCATCGGCAACAACAGCTGCAGTGTCAATATCAGCGCCGTGGCGGAATGCTGGTTTCAGGGGATCGTAGTCGATTGAACCTTTGAATGCCTTTTCGAGCTTGTTAGCTTTGAGCCATGCAACGAGAGCGGTAGCTAAGTCGAGGGCCTTGCGGGGGCATGTGGTGAAATTGAGTTCAACTTCTTCAACCTTGATATCCTTTAGGAGGACATTGAGGGTTTCAACAGAAGGTTCTTTTACAGTGAAGCCGAGTGAATTAACGCCCTTACCGAGAACGTCGACAGCAACACGGTTAGCTTCGGCCGGTTCGGTCTGGAGGATGTCCTGACGGGTCAGCCAGTGGTTGTTATCACGAGTACCTCTGACGTAAGGATATTCACCGGGAAGAGAGCCGGTTGTCTTGAAATCAGCGATATCTTCTCTGCGATACATCGGTTGCACAGAGAAACCTTCGCTGGTTCTCCACACCAGCTTCTTTTCAAAGGGAACGCCCTTTAGGTCGGCGTCAACTTTGGCCTTCCAAGTCTCGTAGGAGACAGGAGGGAACTGGGTGAACAGTTTTTCTTTATTTTCTGCCATGATATATAAAGAGGTTTTACAATTTATAAGCGTAAAGTAATGTTTCCTTCAGCATTTTCCGAAGGAAAGTGGGAATTATTTTTCAGAAAATTACGAATCTTGTCATGGTAAGAGATTCTGTAGTCCAAAAAAAAGTTCTATGCCACAAATTTACTAAACTTTTTGAAATCATCAATCATTTCCGAAGAAAATTATTTCATAATGGTAGTATAGGGGGAGTCAACCCGTTGATTTCGTGGCGCATTTTTTTGTTAAATAGTTATTGTCGTTCAAAAATATTTATTAATTTTGCCATCGAATAATATTGGCACACACTTAGTTACCAGTACGTAATCATATCTAATTACTTATCCACACACTTTTCATAATACTATGAATTTTCAAATTCGGTCTTTGTTATTGGCACTCATAGGCATGCTTATAGGCGTGTCGGTGCAAGCTATGCCGGAATTCTCTACCACAGATGAGCCGGTCTACTACTACATCCAATTTAAAGCAGGAGAGCATAATATGTTTGATAACGGTGCAGATGCGATTCTGATTACCGCGAATGCCGCGAACGTAGATGCTCAGAAATGGCAACTTATTGGTAGCGACACGAGCTTCGTGTTGCATAGTAAAGCCGGCAATTATGTCGGGTATGATTCGTCGAAAGGGCGATTTATCACTACTGCTGATGAGGCGTCGGCTGTTAGTCTGAAATTATACACATCCGGCTCGTATTTTGAAATAGGGCGTGTTGGTGTGTCAAACCACATGAATCAGTATGCCGGCACTTCGGCCGGGGTGCAACTCGCCGAATACTATTCCGGCGATAATAATAACACGCTGAGCTTTTTGCCCACCGGGCCGGTGCTGCCAATTTTCTCTCCGACAGTAGTGGATTCTGACGATGACGCGTGGTATTATATACAGTTTACTAAGAGTAACAATACCGTAGCCTCGAATGGTATCGGCGCGAATGCATTGCAGGCTTCGTTGGCTTATTGCGACGAGCAGTTGTGGAAACTCGTCGGTAATCGTGATAATTTCCAGTTAATCAATAAGCTTGGCCAATATGCCTCGGTTAATTCCGGCGGTTATTTGAGTGTTGCGACCTCTGAATTTTCGTCGGGCTTCTCGCTGGCGGAGTCGGGCAACTCAAGTTATCCTACATCTTGGGAAATTAAGCGCAACGATTCCGGCTCATATTTCAATCAGTTCTCCGGAACGGTTGTCGGTTATTCGATCGGCTTTTGGAATTATGGTGATGGTAACAACGCTTTGAAATTCGTGTCGATTGATGATGTTACCTATCCCGATTATTCGGTTAACGGAATCGAAAGCTTTACCCCTGAGCATAAGTTGACCTTATGGTATAACCAACCGGCAACTTTGGTTTCATCGTCGAATAAATGGATGGAATATTCATTGCCCATTGGCAACGGTCAACTCGGTGCCAGCCTTTATGGCGGTGTGCTTAACGATGAACTGCAATTTAATGAAAAGACACTATGGTCGGGCACACCGAATAATATCGACAGCAATTATGGATATTATCGCAATTTCGGCTCGGTCCATGTTGCGAATCTAGCGTCAGATTTAGGTTTTACAGCCAATAATGCTGTGAAAGATTATGTGCGCTATCTGGATATTGAGCAGGGTGTTGCCGGAGTGAATTTCTCTAACGCAGCGGCAACCACGAGTTATCAACGTCGCTATTTATCCTCAAATCCCGATCAGGTGATTGCTGCCCATTATGTAGCCACGGGCGATAACAAGCTCTCGTTGACCTTCTCGGTTACTCCAGGCGACGAAATTAATGCTTCGGATGTTACTTACGAAGATGATTATGGCTATTTCAGTGGCAAACTGACCACGGTCAGCTATAACGCTCGCTTCAAGGTAATTCCTTATGGCGACAATGCTACAATTACAACTTCGGCGAAAGGCATTACGGTGCGTAATGCCGATGAAGTGCTGTTCGTTTTGGCAGCAGGTACCGATTTTGATTCAACGGTGGCCTCGCGTGTATCCGGCACAGATCAACTCTCCGACAATATTAAATCACGTGTAGATGCTGCTGCCAATCGTGGGTGGGATGCTATTTACGCTGATCATGTTGCTGACTTTACAAAATATATGGGGCGCGTGAGCTTGCAACTCGGCGATGCTGCGAGCGATGTGCCTACCGATAAATTGGTTGTCAATTATAACGATACATCGATCAATCAGGCCGGCACGGAATCGCCAGTGCTCTTCCTTGAGCAACTGTATTTTGCTTATGGACGCTACCTGGAGATTTCCAGCTCGCGCGGTGTAGATGTACCGAGCAACTTGCAAGGTATTTGGAACAACCTGAGCCAAGGCCCGTGGCATTCAGATATTCATGCCAACATCAATGTGCAGATGAATTATTGGCCTGCCGAATCGACCAACCTCAGTGAGATGCACTTGCCCTTCCTGCACTATATTATCCAAAATGCCGCTTCGGCCAATTGGCAGAAAGCTGCTACCTCTTATGGCAAAACAACTACCGGTTGGACCTGCTTCACTGAAAACAATATCTTTGGTGGAATGAGTTCATGGGGCACGAACTATTTCGTGGCGAATGCTTGGTATTGTAGCCACCTTTGGCAACACTATCTATATACTCTCGATAAAGAGTTTCTTGCCAGTGCATTTCCGGCAATGTGGAGTTGCGCGCAGTTCTGGATGGAGCGCATGATTAAGGACCGCAACGTTGATGATGGCACCTACGTATGCCCGAATGAGTACTCTCCCGAGCAGGATGCACATCCATCGGAGGATGCTACCGCTCATTCTCAGCAACTCGTTTCTTATCTATTGGATAGCGTCAAAAAATCGGTGGCAATTCTCGGACAGGATGCTTGCAACTTGACAGATGAGGATGTTGCCAAACTTGATGACTATGTGGAAAATGTTGACCGCGGTTTGCATACCGAGCCTTTTAAGGGTGGCACATGGGAAGAATGGGGCACCCAAAATGGCATCACTACCGACGATATTTTGTTGCGCGAATGGAAATACTCTGATTACGATGTCAGCAGCGATAAAAGTCACCGTCATATGTCCCACTTGATGGCTCTCTTCCCCTTGGACCAGATTAATAGCTCCAGCGAATATTTCACGCCGGCAGTTAATAGTTTGAAACTCCGTGGCGATGCTGCTACCGGATGGTCAATGGGGTGGAAGGTAAATCTTTGGGCGCGTGCTCATGATGGCGACCATGCTCATGTTATTCTGAAGAATGCGCTGAAACATTCAACGTCGTATTCTACCGACCAATATCGTGGAGGTATCTATTATAACCTTTACGACTCTCATGCACCGTTCCAGATTGATGGTAACTTCGGTGTATGTTCAGGTGTGGCTGAGATGTTGATGCAAAGTTTCAGTGGCAAGGTCGATCTTCTGCCTGCTCTACCGTCGGTATGGGCTAATGGCGAAGTGAAAGGCTTAAAAGCTATGGGCGACTTTACGGTTGATATTAAATGGGCAGACGGCAAGATTGCCACTGCAACCATTATCAGCAATCAAGGAGAGCCGCTGACCCTGATGAACTACGACCTGCTCCACTGCCGTGTTTATCAAAACGGCGAAGAACTGACCGCCGCCGATACTGATACGAATACTGATACAGATACGAATACAGATGCCGGTTCTGATACTGATTCCGATGCTAATCCTGCGGCTAAGGCTCCGGCAAAGTCAAAGGTTTATGTCTATGAAGATAAGATAACCTCTACAGTTATCGAGACGAAGGCCGGCGATGAAATAGTAGTAACTTACGACCCAACGTTCACTAATGAAACCATTCTGGCAACAAGTGGCATTGATAATGTCCCCGCAACCAGATTGGAGTTGCAAGTTAGCCACCGTACGGTAACTATTGGTGGCGTAACCCGCTCAAATATTAAGGCCTATGACCTTCAAGGTCGAGAAGTAGTCTCAACAAAATCCTCTACATTTACCGTGCCACAGTATGCCGGTAATATCGTGATGGTGCTGCTTACCGACAGTGAAGGTAACACCTCTTTACATAAGCTTCTCTTAAATTAGTAGCACTTAAGACACCTGACGTCTAATCCATTATTTACTTTTCATACCTAAAATTAAGCGCTGCGGCCTCTTCGTTGAAGCCGTAGCGCTATTTTTAAGTAGCTATTTGCTAAATGATAAATGTCCTGGAGGGACAGGGAGGGATTATTTGGAGGAGGTGAGTGGTTGGAGGGTGTCGCCGGAGATGGTGTAGGTGAATCCGGCGGGGGCTTCGATGAGGATCTGCGCGAGGCCATTGAAGGTTGAGAAATTGAAGGTCTTGGCATCGGGATTGGTAGGACGTTCAACGCCTGTGAAGGCGGAGTCGCCGTTGCCGTAGCCGAGGATTTTGGCATCGCCGGAGATGGTGATGGTCAATGGCATTGAGGCGGTAGGAACGAAGCGGTTTTTGGCATCCTTGAGTGAGACGTTGATGACATAAAGGTTGTCATACTGATGTGTCTCGGTAGCGATTTTTGCAGCTTTGCCGGTTGTCTCAAGTTTCTCTTCTGCGATTTTTTTGCCGTTTTTGTAGCCGATAGCTTGTACGTAGCCGGGCTTATATACGGCAGTCCATTCTAAATGACCGTTGCGAGGCATTGCTTTGCGGCCAAGGCTCTTCCCGTTGACGCGAAGTTCAACTTCGTCGCAGTTAGAGAAAACATAGGTGGTAATTTCTTCACCTTCATGGCCGTCGAGATTCCAGTGAGGCATAATGTGGAGAACAGGCTCGTTGCCCCACCATGATTTCAAATAGTAGGCTTCATCTTTGGGGAATCCGCAATAGTCAAGAATGCCAAAAAGGCTGCCGGTGGCGGGATAGTTCAGGGGTACGGGCTCACCACGATAGTCGAAACCGGTCCAGTAGAAAAGTCCCATCAGCCAGGGGCGTTCGTCGTAGAATTTCCAACCTTTCTCCATCGGGAAACCGAGCGAGTCGGCGGGATTAATGTTGATTGGTATGCGATGACCGGTTTGCGGATCGCAGGGAAAATATACTCCACGAGTGCCGCAGCCGGAGGTTTCTTCGCTACCCATGGCGATACGTTCGGGATAGTTGCCGCGATGCTCATCGATTGGATGCTGGCGGATATAATTGTAGCCGGCAACGTCGGTGCCCAACAGTATTACGGGGCCACCCGAAGAGGCGACGCCGACCATGCGTGTGCTGTCGGCACGATGGGCATATTCGCTCATTGTAGCGGCAAGTTGCTCGCTTCGTTCGTCCCATTCCAAGCCCCATTCTTCATTGCCGATACCCCAAAGGAATATCGAGGGATGGTTGCGGTCGTGACGAATCATATCTTTCATTACCGAGAGCTCATAATCATTGATGCCGAGCAGACGATTCTCTTCAAACACGAGTATGCCCAATTCGTCGCACAGGTCGAGAAGCTCAGGTGTCATCGGGTTGTGGCTTGCACGATAAGCGTTCCCGCCCATCCATTTCAGGCGTTCCATGCGGTAACGTTGCAGCCCATCGGGGATGGCGGCCCCCACGCCGGCATGGTCTTGATGACAATTAAAGCCTTTCAGTTTTACGTGCTTACCATTTACAAAAAGGCCTTTATCGCAGTCCATGGCAATTTCGCGGATACCGGTGCGAGTGGTGTACTCGTCAACGAGTTTGTCAGCGGCGTAGATGCGAGTCTTTACGTTGTAGAGATTGGGGTTTTCTGTGTCCCACAGCATCGGGGTGTTGAGGCTAACGGTAGTGGCAGATGTGCGGCTTTCGCGAGGGAGTAAGCCTTTGGCCTGCACTTCGGCCGTAGCGGCAACTTTTCCGTTGGGAGCGATGATTTCATGAACGATACGATAGTCACCAACCGGAGTGTTGTTGTCGTTGACAACTTCGGTTTCAATCGTAACCTTAGCTTTGGTATAGTTGTCGGATAGGGTAGAGTGGATAAATGTGCCTGATGTAGCGACATGAAGCGGATCGGTTTTCTCCAGCCAGACATGGCGGTAGATGCCGGCACCTTCGTAGAACCATCCCTCTTCGAGCGAGGCATCGCATCTTACGCATACGAGATTCTCCTTATCTGCAGCGTCGCCAAACAGCAGGTAATCCGTGATATCATATTCTTGGTGCTTATATCCACTAGGCTCTGAGCCGACATAAATTCCGTTTACCCAAATTTGTGCATCGCGGAATATACCGTCAAATTTGATGGAGATATGCTTGC
Organism: uncultured Alistipes sp.; assembly: GCA_964556875.1. Lineage (GTDB taxonomy): Bacteria > Bacteroidota > Bacteroidia > Bacteroidales > Muribaculaceae > UBA7173. The sequence goes on along the minus strand of CAZKYD010000080.1, from coordinate 3,996 downwards.
CCTTGTCGCTTTCCGGCAGGCGGAACGTTTTGCGATACCAACCGACACTCGTTTCCGGATATTTCCATCCAACGGTTTTGAACCCATGACTATAGCTCGCATCCGGGGAAAACGGCAGATCTACGGCCCAATCATGGGGGAGAGTGACAGCTTTCCATGTGCTGTCGGGCTGAAACTTATTGGCATACGGCCCTTCGTTGTGAATGGAATTAGCTTTGGTGAGATAATTAAAGTATTCTGTGCCGCAGCCGAAGTCTTTCGAGCGATCAGTAGCATGGCCGAATTTAAACATCCAGTCGGCATCAAAATTATTTTCTTCACGTTGAGCCCAAGAGGTAGTAGCCATGCAGGTAGCAAGGCCGAGAAGCATAATCTTCGTTAGGTTCATTATCGATTGAATAATGGTTGGTTAAACATGATTGGTTAGCTAACGCTAAATAGATAGGTATCGCAAAGTTAAGGATTTTTTGATAATAAATCAATAAGTTCCTAACCAAAGGCAGACCATGCCGAGCAACACTAATACCAAGTCGATAGCTTTCGCCTTGAGATTCTTTTCGCCGAAGAAGATGGCGCCACATAGGAACGACACAACTACGCTACCACGGCGCACCATGCTGACAATTGATATCATGGCTTCGGGGAAGGTGAGTGCATAGAAATAAACCAAGTCGGCGAAAGTGAGGAATACGCTGATGAGCAGTATTGACCAACGCCATTGAAACGGTGTGCCCTCTTTGCGTTTTGGATACCAGATAGTCATCAGCACTACCGACATCATGATGCACTGGTAAAGGTTACACCATCCCTGAACCGTAATTTTATTTAGCCCGAGGCCTCCGGCGTCGGCAGGCATCATTACATATTTATCATATAGTCCGCTGGCGCTACCGATTAAGGCTGCACCGACAAGTAGATATATCCATAGGTTGTGGGAAAACTTTATACCCTCTTTGCGCCCGCTTTTGCTTAGCAAGAAGAAGGAAATAATCGCCAGCAACACACCGGCCCACTGCCATGCGTTCAGTCGTTCGCCAAAAATGAGCAGTGCTCCGACGATAGTCATCACCGGACGAGTGGCGTTAATCGGGCCGACAATCGTAAGCGGCAGATGCTTCATTGCGTTATACCCTAAAATCCAGGAGCTTAATACGATTAACGCTTTGATAATGATATATTTCTGCTCAGCCCATATCCACGACCCGATATATGCCGACGAATCAGCATCAATCAGTCCGCACGACGAACCGATGATAGCAGGTATAAAAAATAGCGCACAGAAAAGTGTGTTGAGCCACAGTATAGGGATTACAGCGTTACCACGCAAGGAATGTTTCTTCAGGGCATCGTAAAATCCCAACGATGCGGCTGATATAAAGGCTAAGATTATCCACATTTTGCAAAGTTACAAAATT
>CAZKYD010000080.1:0-2481 GCA_964556875.1 uncultured Alistipes sp. | reverse complement strand
TGCTGCCTCGACGATACCATGCCGGACGTTCGCCAATGTTTTGGTAGCCACAGCGACTGAAAAGCTTGAGTGATGGTTCATTATCGGCAGGAATATCGGCTGCTAAAAGTGATAAACCGAGGATATTACGGCTATATTCAGAGAGCTGACGGAGAGCATCGGTGGCTAACTGTCGGTTGCGAAATTCCGGGGCTATCATGATGCCAACCATAGCTCGCGAATTGCGGGCGTCGATATCGTATAGGTCTACAATCCCGCAAATATTGTTATCCGCCGAGGCGATAATAAGCCGTAGCTGTCCACTGGAAAAGGGGTTAGCATCATAGTTATTGGCATATTCCCATAACTGATGATGGGATAGTGGCGCTTGATTTGAGCCGAAGGGCCAGATAGCTTGGTCGTTTTCCAGGATATACAGTCGATCGACATCTTCGGGCTCTACGGCGCGAAGCTTTACTTGGATTGGCGAGCTATTCAGTGGAGAGGTCTGGGTTTGCATGGTCGGTTAGGCTTTGATAGAGTCGGCGAAGAGGGTGCGATTTTGGAGCGAACGGCCGAGTGTGAGCTCATCGGTATATTCGATTTCGTTGCCGAGGGCCACACCGCGCGCCAATTGGGTGATTCTCACTTCGGGATATGGCGCCAGGCGGCGATAAAGATAATATCCGGTCGTGTCCCCTTCCATAGTCGCGCCTAAGGCAAGAATTACCTCCTTGATGTCGCCGGAGGCAACTCGCTGAACAAGCGAATCAATCTCTAACATGTCGGGCGATACGCCGTCGATAGGGGAGATGATTCCTCCAAGAACATGATATAAACCGCCATATTGCCCTGTGTTCTCAAGAATCATGACATCCTTTACCGATTCTACGACGCATATCGTAGAGCGGTCGCGACGCTGGTCGCTGCAAATCGGGCAAACTTCGGTTTCGGAGATATTATGGCAGACTTTGCAATAGGAAATACCTTTTCGCATGTCGATAATCGCATTGCCGAGAGATAGGGCCGTGGAGGCATCTTGGCGTAGCAGATGAAGCGCTAAACGCAGTGCTGTTTTTCGGCCTATGCCCGGCAAACGTGAGATTTCGGTCACGCAGTTTTCCAACAAAGTTGAATCAAATTCTTGTCTCATGACGCAAAGTTACGGATTTTGACGATTTTTGGCGGTAAATCTTGAGAAAAAAACGTAACTTTGCACCCGTAAAAATTCCTAATAGAATAAATGGAAATAATAAGAAGTGTCGACGGGCTGAAAGAAGCCGTTGCCCGGTTTAAGGCCGATGGTCGCTCAGTGGGTCTAGTGCCTACTATGGGTGCCCTTCATGCCGGACATATATCATTGGTTGACCGTGCACGCGCCGAGAACGACGCCGTAGTGGTCAGTGTGTTTGTCAATCCTACACAGTTTAACAACGCCACCGACTTGCAGACTTATCCTCGTACAGAGGAGGCCGACTGCGAAAAGCTCCGTAATGCGGGCGTTGATATCGCATTCATCCCAACTGTTGAAGAAATGTATCCTGAAGAGGATACTCGTGTGTTTGACCTTGGCGAAGTTGCCGCTGTAATGGAAGGCCCGATGCGCCCCGGTCATTTCAACGGTGTAGCGCAGGTTGTTAGCAAGCTATTTAGCTTTGTGATGCCTAACCGTGCTTACTTTGGCGAGAAAGACTTTCAGCAGATTGCCGTAATTCGTCGCATGGTTGAATTGGAAAAATTCCCGATTCAGATTGTCGATTGTCCGATATGCCGCGAGGCCGACGGCTTGGCTCTCAGCAGCCGCAATGTGCGTCTGACTCCGGAAAATCGTGCGGTGGCACCTGCTATTCATAGCATCCTGCAGAAGAGCGTAGAATGGTCGAAGAGCCATTCTCTCGAAGATACACGTCGTTTGGTCGTTGACGAACTCAACGCCTATCCCACGATGGAAGTAGAATATTACGAAATTGTTGACCCGCTGACAATGCAGCCGCTTCAGGATTGGTCAACTCCGCATAACGGTAATGCCGTAGGTTGCATCACTTGCTATTGTGGAGACGTACGTCTGATCGACAATATCAAATACGAACGCTGAATGAACGTAGAAATACTGAAATCCAAGATTCACCGGGTGACTGTCACCGAGGCAAATCTCAACTATATAGGTAGCATTACCATCGATGAAGATCTGATGGACGCTGCCAATATCCTTCCGGGCGAACACGTCTATATCGTTGATAATAACAACGGCGAGCGCCTGGAAACTTATGCGATCCCCGGCGAAAGAGGTTCGGGGGTGATCTGCCTCAACGGTGCTGCTGCGCGTAAAGTGCAGCCCGGCGACATCGTTATCATCATGGCTTACGCCTCGATGCCCTATGAGGAAGCGCGCGGCTTCAAGCCGGCGGTAATCTTCCCCGACACAGTCACCAATAAGCTTTAACCCTCTGTCAATCCCCCTGAGATATGTTTGAAAATCTTAGCGAGAAACTTGAAAGAAGT
>CAZKYD010000079.1:0-11386 GCA_964556875.1 uncultured Alistipes sp. | reverse complement strand
GTTTTCTTGTAATCGCGGGCAGCGCTCTTGGCAGCTTCGCGAGAGGCTTTGCGCAGCGAGTCTTGGGTGTCGTAGCCGGAGGCTTGCTGTTCGATTAGCAGTGAGTCGAGCTGTTCGGTGGTGACTTCAGTGGTGGAGCTGCCCTTCGTGAAATATGCAAAGGTTACTACGATTGCCATAAGCAGAAGCAGCAATAAGGTGCCGCGAATTTCGCCGTGGGTCATTGGTTTCATGGCTGTGGTTTACCAAAGGTTGAATCTAAAGCCGGCAGAGGCTTCGGCAGAGAAGGTGTTTGACAAGAATGCGTGGGCGTCATCGTAAATTAGCCCGGAGTCAATTGTGCCTACAAAGCCGAAGAACCAGCGTTTATTGTGGTTATATATGATTGAGGCTTTTAAGCGGTTACTCATAGTGAAGGATGTATGAGTGTTGTCTGTGTCATTAATGTAGCCGGTCTTAATGCCGATAGTAGGGGCTTCGGAAACGCCTAAACACCATCCTTTATGAAATACCCAGTTGTAGGCGTAGCCTATTTTTATGGCGTAGTTGTTGTCGCTGACGCGATATTTGTTTCCCCATTCCGATTGAAGTATGCTCCCCATTTCGCTATCGCCCAAGGCGTCAGTGAAGTCCATGTCGTATTCTTGGCTCCAATAGCTAAATCCGGCATACAGCGAACCGGCGCTTCTGACTTGGATTTTGGAATAGGAGAAGGCTGCTGCCTGGGAGTAATTGCGATGGTTGAAGAAGTAATATAGATTTATACCGGAGCTTTCAGAGTGGAACCCTGAAAAGTCGATGTTCACTTTCTGAGTAGAGCCAGGCTCACCTAAGCGGGTGATTTTCATATGGGCATCGTTGGTGATTTTATAGAGCTCGGCACCGAATAGAGCGCAGTTGAATTGGAAATCAAAACGTTTACGAGCACCGTTGTTCGCTCCGAAGATCTGACTGACGTTCATATCGTAGCCGATTGAAACGGCCATATATGTCAGCCACAGGCCCATAGATGTTGACGGGCGGGAGTTGAACATCATTTTATAGCCGTTGTCGAAACGGAAATTATAGAGATCTACCCAACTGTCAATCTTGGTTTTAATATTGAATCGGTAGCCGGAGCTCTGTACGTAGGTTGAGTCGTAGTTGTTGAAGAATTTATCCCCCCAACGATAGGTGTCGATACAGAACTTAGGGAATTTGCCCCACGCGGCGATGGAGTCAAGGCTTAGGAATTCGGCAGAGGCTTTTTGGGGCGCTGCTATGCCGGAAATGAAGATAAGCAGTAGGATTAGTCGAAACTTTCCGAGAAGGCTTCGACTAATCGACCTATGTGGTGTTTCTTGAATTCCTATGGTTGTCTTGAACATTGCCTACAAAGTTACAAATTATTAGCGACATAAAAAACCGGAACCCACCAATGGTGAATTCCGGTTGTGTTCCGTATTGCTGTTTATATGGCTATTTTGCCATATAGCGTGTGGTCAATTATTTTACAACCAGCTTGCGAGCGAGTTTCTGACCGGCTGCATTTACGCTCAATACGTAGATGCCATCCTGAACGGCTGATGCGTCGAGGTTGATGGTGTCGCCGTTAGAAGCTGCTGTTGCTACGGCAGCGCCCTGGAGGTTGTAAAGGGTGCAGCTGAGGTTGTTAACGCCAACGCAGCTTACTTCATACTGCTTGCTGCCGTTGCTTACTACGATCAGGTTCTCGTCGGCATTGTCGGCGAGGATACTCTTTACAGAGGCGTTCATGTCGATAGCTTTCTTCAGACCTGCAAGCACGTTGATCTTACCAGCACCCCATTTGTCGGAGGGGGTAGTGTTGCTGTCGGTTGTAGATGTTTCAGCGAGAATTTGCTGAACTTCTGCCACGCGGAGGCTGGGGCATGCTTCAAGCCAGAGGGCGATTGAACCGGTTACGAAGGGGCAAGACATTGATGTGCCCTGCATGTAGTAATACTGGTTGTCGCGGTTGTTGCCGTTTGAGTATGCGTTAAGAGAGGTTTTGGCCATTGACTGGTTTTCAACCCAATAGTGGCTTACAGATGAAATAATCTGTGAACCGGGTGCGCATACGAGAGGAAGCTGACGCTTGCCTGAAGGACCATAAGCAGCTCCATAAGATGAGAATGAAGCGATAGTACCTACAGAACCTGAAGATGTATAGGTAGTTGACGAATTGCCAAGTGTGGGCATTGATGTACGTGATACCCAAGCACCAACTGCGATTACCTTTTCACCGCAGGCCATGCCATTGATTGAACCAACGTCGTTGCCGGTTGTATAGCCTGAAACACCTTCCTGAGAGAACTTAACTTCTGCGCCTGAGATTGCATCGCAGTAACCGTTAACGGTGTTACCTGCTTCGCCGGAGATGTTGATACCAAAGAGGATAGGTACATTGCCGGTTGCGGTCATTTGGTTCGCCATGTAGACATTGTAGCGACCGGTGGCGTTATCTACGCCCCAGCTAACTGATACTTGTGAACCTTCGGCGTAGGCGCTTGCAAAGTAGTCGTTATCTGTGGTTTTCCAAGTCTTGCTGCCTCTGTCGCCGGTTAGGGGAAGTGATGCTACGATCTCTTTAGATGATGTGTTGTAGAGAACGAGAGTGCAATCGAATTTATAATCTGTATCGCTCCAGAATTCAGCTGTGTAGTATGATGCGTCAGTTGCGCTTGATGTGGGAACTACGAATGTGTTCAAGCGAGCACCGGCTCCGGAACCGCGGAAGGTCTTCTGCACGGAAAGTTGGCCGCCACCTTCGTTACCTGAAGAAACGCAGATAATTGCATTCTTTGATTTTTGATCGAGGAATGCGTTGGATGATTCACGAGAGTCGTGAGCACCGCGGTTGTGACCGAGTGAGAGGTTGATAACTACCGGACGGTTTTCTGATTCAGCGCGGTCAACGATTGCGCCAACTCCTGCGTTGATAGATGATGTATCAAAGTCGCCGCAACCAACAAGGATGTCAGCATCGGGAGCTACGCCGTAGTAGGGGATTGTGCCGGTTGTGTTTGAAGTAGTTGTACCTTTCTTTACGCCGAATTCGCCTTCGATATCGTCACGACCGGTGATGATGCCGAGCACGTGGGTTCCGTGAGATTCTGTACGAGCATCGCTGGTGAATGATGCGATCTGATCGTCAGTTGTGTAAGAAGATATAGAACCTGAGCGGCCAAGATAGATCCCCTTTACGCGGGTCTTATTGTTGCTGTCAGTGAAGGCGATGTGTGAGGGATCGAGACCGGTGTCATACAGACCTACATAAACGCCGGAGCCTTTGTATGATTTGTCGAGGCCGTTACCGGTATGACAATCATCAACGCCTGAAGCTGCACGGGCTACATCCATTTTTGCTTTTGCTTTGTAGCCGAAATCGAGATATTTTACGATGTCAAGAGCTGCGAGCTCTTCAACTTGGCTCATAGGGAGGTTTACGATATGGATATCGTCGGCAGAGTTAAGCACATTGTAACCTGCATCTTCGAGGTCAGCAGCGGTTACGCCCGGTTTTACTACAACGAAAACCGAAACCGAAGGATTGTAGGCAGCTGCACGGGCAGGAGAGCTCTTGGCGAGTTCTTCCTTCTGCAATTTGAACTGAGAAAGTTCGACGCGGCCAACGTTGTTGATCTTGCTTTGGGCCGGAGAGGTCAGGCAGCATCCTGCCGCTAACACTCCGCAGAGTAGAAGTTTCTTCATCCTTTTTATTGTATCTGTTATTTGTTTTTCGTGTTTAGGATTATTGCGCCATATATATAATAAGGTGTAAATCCGAAAGTAGTCTGCCCTTTAATCTCCTTTTAGTCAAAGGGCTTGATTGACAAAGTTACTACTTTCCAAGCAAAAAACCATGATTTCAGTGATAAAAAATGTGATAATGCCGGAGAATAGGCTTTCCCGATGGCATTTGTCTACTTTGCGAATTATTAGCCGGTCGTGACGATACATGTTTTATAACAGAATTTTTAATCAGTTAACTGATGTAAAGCATTTTTGCGAATTGTTTAACATTTGCTTTCTGATTTTGGGGTTAAAGTTGAATAAAGCGTTGATATATAGTGAAATAATGAGATTTTGTAGCGTTTTGCGGTTGGCAAGCGGTAACTTTTTGTGTTAATGCGCGTGAATTTTGTTTGCAAAATGTTTGGATTTTTGTCATTTTGTCGTAACTTTGCAAACTACAGTTCTTGTAGAGGACTGATTGCGGCCAAGCGCCGCTTACAAATTTTAAGGTAAAAATAGAAGAATTGCTCTAATATTAAGAACTTCTTTAAAGAGTGGTTACTCCTTTGGCTGTAACTCTCTGATATTTAAGCTGGAAATTAATAAAAATTTATGTTTAATAATCTTTAGTGTATGAAAAAGCTGTTTCTATTGATGACGACAGTATTGCTCATGACTATTTGTGCAGTAGCGCAAACTAAAGTCGTGTCCGGTACGGTCGTTTTTGCCGGCGATGATGAACCCCTCCCCGGGGCCACTATCCTCCCGGTTGGCGGCGGTCATGGTACTTCAACTGACCTTGACGGTAAGTTCACTCTGACTGTCCCCACTCAAGTTACCAAGCTTAAGGTCTCTTATGTAGGTATGATCGAGAAGATTGTTGACGCAGGCCAAAACCTGACAATCAAGCTCGATAATTCAGAAAACAACCTCGATGAGGTTATGGTTGTAGCATATGGTACAGCTAAGAAGAGCGCCTATACCGGTTCTGCATCTGTTGTGAAAGCAGATCAGATCGAGCAGCGCCAGGTTACCAACGCCGTGAATGCTCTCGCAGGTACGGTTGCTGGTACTCAGATTATCCAGACCAACGGTCAGCCGGGTTCATCTCCCTCGGTATATATCCGTGGTGTTGGATCTTTGAGCGCATCTTCTCAGCCTCTTTATGTTGTTGACGGTATGCCCTTCGATGGTGATATCGCATCTCTGAATACTGCCGACATCGAATCTATGACAGTGTTGAAAGACGCTGCAGCTGCCGCTCTTTACGGTGCTCGTGGTGCCAACGGTGTCATCATTATTACTACCAAGAAAGGTCATGCAGGTGACGCAAAGGTTACTGTAGACGCTAAGTGGGGTGGTAACTCTCGTGAAATTAAGTCTTACGACGTTATCAAGGATCCCGCTCAGTATACCGAAATGGCTTACACCGCTCTCCGCAACGGTTACTATTATCACACATATAAAGACTCACAGAATGCAGCTGCGCTTGCTCACTCCGCAGCTAATAGCTCGCTCTATAATGCATTCGGTACAGGCTACCAGATTTGGACCGTGCCTGCCGGACAGCAGATGGTAGGTACCAATGGTAAGCTCAACCCCAATGCTACCCTCGGTTATTCTAACGGTACTAACTACTTCACTCCTGATAACTGGGCAGATGAAACTTTCCGTACCGGTCTTCGTCAGGAATATAACGTAACCATCTCAGGCGGTTCTGACCGCTTTACCTTCTACGGTAGCTTCGGTTACCTCGGTGACGAAGGTGTTATCGAAGGTTCTAACTACAACCGTCTGTCAGGCCGTGTAGGCGTTGACTACCAGGCTAAGAAATGGTTGAAGGTTGGTTCTACAATCGGTTACAACCACGTTAAGTCAGGTTGGCCTTCGGGGCAGGAAGGCGATGGCGGTACAGCCAGCAACGCATTCCAGGTATGTAACAATATCGCACCTATCTATCCTATCTATGTTCGTAACGCCGACGGTTCGCTCTCAATCGACCAGCGCACCGGTCGTCCCATCTACGACCTTGGTGACGGTAAGTACGCTCTCGGCACCTCTCGTAACTACATGTCAGGTGGTAACCCCGCCAGCTCATTTGTTGAAGATACCAGCACAATCCTGATGGATATCCTCCAGGCAAAATGGTATGCTACTGTAACTCCTGTTACCAACTTCGACATCACCGGTACTGTAGGTTACTTCCTCGACAATACTCGTGAACACGACATCTATAGCCCCTACTATGGTTCAACAACTATCGTTGACCGTGGTGGTGCTGCTGCTCAGTCTTACTCACGTCTCCGCGGTCTGAACCTTCAGTTGCTGGCTACATATCGCCACACATTCCTCGATGTTCACCACGCTGACTACCTCCTCGGTTACGAAAGCTACGACCGTAACTCTGAATCACTCTCTGTTACAGGTTACACACTTTACGATCCCAGCAACTGGGCTGTAAACAACACTCTGAACAACGAACTCCGTAGCTCATCCGGTGGTAACTGGGTTAACTACACTACTCGCGGTATCTTCGGCCGTATCAACTACGACTACGATTCTAAATACTTCGGATCTGTTTCTTATCGTCGTGATGCTTCTTCTCGTTTCGCTCCCGATAAGCGTTGGGGTAACTTCTTCTCCCTGTCAGCTGCTTGGGACCTCTCGAAGGAAAAATTCATGGAAAAGACAGCCTCTTGGCTCGACCTCGCTAAGGTTAAGGCATCTTTCGGTCAGCAGGGTAACGATAACATCGGTCGTTGGTATGCTTACCAGGATACCTACTACATCACCGGTACTGAATCTTGGTCAGACGGTCAGCTTTACCAGAAAGGTAACCCCGACCTGACTTGGGAAACTTCTAACGCTCTCAACGCCGGTGTTGACTTCAGCATGTGGCAGGGCAAACTCGCCGGTACTATCGAATACTTCCAGCGTCAGACCTCTGACATGCTTTACAACAAGCCCGTTGCTCCGTCACTGGGTTACACCACTTACCCCGTTAACGTTGGTTCTATGCGTAACTACGGTATTGAAATCGAACTTAACTACCGTCCGATCAGCACACGTAACGTAACTTGGGACTTGAACTTCAACGGCACATGGATTCGCAACAAGATCATTAAGCTGAACCCCGAAGCTGACGGTCAGATCATCCGTGGTATGACTATCTGGAAAGAAGGTCAGTCTGCTTACACCTATTATATGGTTGAATACGCAGGTGTGAACCCCGAAAATGGTGAAGCTCTTTACTGGACAAAAGATCCTATAAAAGACGCTGACGGCAACGTTACAGGTTACACTGAAGAATACAAGACCAACAACTACGACACAGCTTACGCTAACAACCGTAAGGAAACCGGCAACGTGCTTCCTACTTTCTACGGTGGTTTCGGTACAACCGTTAAGTTCTACGGCTTTGACTTCGGTATCCAGTTCGGTTATCAGCTCGGCGGTCGTACCTTCGACCAGGGCTACGGTTCATTGATGCACAACGGTGGTACTTCAAGCCTCGGTACAAACTGGCACACCGATATGCTGAACGCATGGACCCCCGAAAATCGCAACACAAACATTCCTAAGCTCGATACTCAGGCTAACTACGACCTCGGTAGCCAGACAACTACCTTCAACCTGATCAGCTCGAACTATCTTTCAATCAACAACATTACCTTCGGTTACACACTTCCCTCGAAGTGGACTGCTAAGCTCGGTATCGAATCAATCCGTATCTACGGTGTTGCCGACAACGTAGCTCTCTTCAGCAAGCGTAAAGGCCTTGACCCCCGTATGGGTAGCTTCTCTGTAACTGACGATTATGCAGCTTACTCTGTAATCCGCACAATCTCAGGTGGTGTAAAGGTAGTATTCTAATCATTTAACCACGACTTATCAAGATGAAAACGATAAAAACCCTTCTTACAGTTGCAGTTGCAGGCGTGGTGTTCTCGGCATGTAACGACCTCAACCAGGCGCCTAACTATGGCGTCGTTACCGAGGATCAGAAGAAGCAGGTACTGGCAGATAACCCCTCAATGGCATCTGCATCAGTAAATGCGCTTCCGACAATGACCTGCTCACGCTTCGCCCTTTATGGCGGTAGCCCCCGTCTGGATACTGACTTTGGTGTTCCTTCACTCTTCATGATTATGGACCACCGCGGTATGGACATGCCCTCTGATCTTAGCGACTATCAGTGGTACACCGCAGCCCTCACAATGAACGACTTCGGTGGTCTCTACTACGATAATATCATCTTCTGGCGTACATGGTATAACCTGATCAACTCTTGTAACTCAGTTGCTGGTTTGATCAGTGGTGATACTGAAAACGGCGAATCACAGTACTACCGTGGACAGGCTCTCGGCTTCCGTGCATGGGCATACTCTAACCTCGCTCAGATGTATCAGTTTACCTACGCTCGCAATCCCCAAGCTCCTACAGTGCCTCTGTTGCTCGATACCAACCTCGACGAGGCTGCAGCTAACGGTTCAGTTCGCGCTACCGGTGAAGAACTCTATACTCAGGTACTCGCCGACTTGAACGAATCAATCGCTCTTCTCGACAAAGCAGAAGCTCAGGGTTACACCCGTGAAAAAGTTGCTGCCGGTAACACTGTTAAGGACTTCCTTAATCAGGCTGTTCTTTACGGTATTAAAGGCCGCGTTGAACTGCTGATGCAGAACTATTCAGCCGCTGCTGAAGATGTTCAGAAGGCTATCACCCTCGCAACCGCACAAGGCGCTCGTTGCTACTCAATGACTGAAGTTTCTCAGCCTAACTTCGTTGATATCAAACATGACTCAGTTCTTTGGGGCTTCTATGTAGACCCGAACTCAAGCCTCGTAGGTCTTATCGGATGGGGCGGTCAGATGATCTCTTGGCACCCCGGAGGTTATCCCGGTGCAGGTTGCTATCGTAAGATTAACAAGGCTCTCTACAATCAGATCTCTTCTGCCGATGTTCGTAAGGGCTGGTGGTTGAACGAAAGTGGTCAGTCTAACCAGACTCTTTCAAGCGACTATGCTGAATATCTGAAGAATGCTGAAGCCAACGGTGCAGTTGCTATGCCCCCGTATTGCAACATTAAGTTTGGTGCTTATCAGGATTCTCCCGGTGGATCTACCCTGGCTGAAGACGTTTGCTACATGCGTTTGGAAGAACTTTACCTGATGCTCGCTGAAGCTAAGGGTATGCAGAACGTAGCTGACGGTGTTCAGGAACTTACCAACTTTGTTCAGGCATACCGTATGGCTAACTACTCATTGAATGCTACTACTAAGGATGCTTTCATCGATGCTCTTTGGTTCCAGCGTCGTATCGAGCTTTGGGGCGAAGGCTTCAGCTACTACGATATGATGCGCTTCGAAAAGCCTCTTGATCGTGTTGGTGGTGGTTTCGATCCAACTCTGGTTTACCAGGTTCAGCCTAACGATCCCGTACTTATCTACGAAATCATTCAGTCGGAAGCTGAAAACAACCCGCTCATTGGTGTTGTTAGCAACGGCGCTTCTAAGCCCGATGCAGTACCTGATGTTGAATAATACATCAGCCCGAGATTCCAAATTAATCAACTTTGAATATCTTAAGAAACTATCAAGATATGAAAATCAATAAAGTAATACTGGGTCTGGGTGCGGTTAGCCTTATGCTGACCTCCTGCGACAAGGCTGCTGAGCAGGATTACACTCCTGCGGCCGGCGTTGCTACCCCTCCCGCATATTTTAGCCTCGATTACGAATCGGATATCACTCTTGAGGAAGAACAGACCTCATTTAGCATCCCCGTATATCGTGCTACCAGCGCTACTGCGCAGGATGTACCTGTTACCTTGACCCTGACAACAGAGGCTGAAGCTAACGGCCTCTTCACTCTCGAAAGTGGTGTAGAAGGCCAAGCTGGTACTACTATCGTAAAAGGTCAGCCCATGACTGTAAACGCTCACTTTGCTGAGGGCGAAACAAAGGCTAATCTTAAATTCGATTACTCATGGCCTATGATGGAACAGCTTGCCGGCGTTGAATTCAACTTCGAGCTCGCTACCGAAGGTAATGACACTGAGTACTTCCTGACCAAGACTGATTATACAGCAATGTATGTGCCCTGGCTCTCTCCTGATGCCGATCCTGAAACCGGTGATGCTACATGCTACTTCCGCGATGCAGCTATCTACTCAGGCTTCAAACTTTCAGGTTTCGATGAACTTCCCTTCAAGTATGAAGTTGAAATTCAGTACAACCCGATCGCACTGCAGAAGAATGGTACTCTTATCTACCGTGTGATGACCCCGTATGCAAACTGCCCGGCTTACAATTCAAATGGCGCATTCGTTTACGAAGGTTATAACGAAGATGGTACCCCGATCAAGAACATTATGTATATCAATGCATCTGATCCTGATAACGTTTACCTGTCAGATAAGAATGGTAATCCTCAGAAGAGCACAGAGCCGTATCATACCTACTATGTGCTTTCACCCTCATATAGCTCAATCAGCTATATCGACCGTGTTGCCTCTTACATGAACGGTGACGACTATATCACTATCGGTACTTCTGCATACTATCATTCTCAGGGCGATGCAAACCTGAATGGTTACTACGATGAAGAAGCCAAGAAGATTATCTTCCCCGAAGGTCACTTCATGGTATTTACCGATGGTTATGCTACCACTAATGATCCTCTGGAAGTATGGTTCCCGGGTGCTAAGGCTGAAGCTGAATGGACAGACCTCGGCAATGCAACTATTACCGATAATATCGTAGCATTCATGGACGATCTTGGTGATGATATCAACACCTACGACGTTCCTGTACAGCAAAATATTAAGGATGAGAACCTCTATCGTCTGCTCGATCCGTTCACAAACAACTCACCCTACGACTACGCAACCGACGATTCTTATAACATCGACATCGATGTAACTAATCCCAATTTGGTTGTAATTGACCTGCAGGCTACCGGTTATGATCTACCTCTGACCCCCGGTGGTAGAAAGAGCTACTCAAATGATTTGTTGAATGCTGCTGCTCTCCTGTTGTACTACCAGAGCAAGCCTTGGACAGAAGCTGAGATTATTGCTCAGGGTTACAATGATACATTTGAAAATAATGTAATCACTATTAGCAATGCTATGCTGAACTTCGCAGATGATGAAGAAACTCTGGTTCAACTGAAGAACCTTGGTGCTCCTGCAACAACAATCAAGCTGCCTGCTGCTAGTGGTGCTCCTCGTTATGCAACCTCTGCTGCTAAGAACTCTACCCACAAGGCTTACAAAGCTATGAAGTCTAAAAAGACTTCAAAGAAGGGCCAGATCTCTCTTCAGCAGAAAATGTTCAAGAACGTACGTAAGTACTAATCTTCAGACTTACAAAGGAAATTCTTGCCAATAAGCCTTCAAGTAGGCGCTAACGTAAGAATTATCCAACTCCAATAGAAGGAGGCGTGTCAATCTCGATTGGCGCGCCTCCTTTCGCTTTGGAAGTCTCTATGCCCAATCTTAGGCCGGACATCGGGATTCACCATAGATAGGTGTACGGGGAGCTAAATTAAAGTGGTTCAGCATTTTTTTTGCGAAAAACTTGTGTATCACGGAAAAAATTGCTTACTTTGCACTCTGTTTTGTGGCTCCTCCTTGAAAGCCGGGAGA
>CAZKYD010000078.1:0-11842 GCA_964556875.1 uncultured Alistipes sp. | reverse complement strand
GTTGAGGGGTTAGTCGCGGAGGGTGCCGTCGGGGTTGGAGCAGGCTTTGATGAGCTTGATGTCGCTGTATGGGACGCCGGGGAGGAGGGCCATGACGTCGTGGATGTCGGCATCCATGCCGACGCGCTGCAGCACCGACGACACGGCGTTGACCACAACCGGGGTGAGCACTTCCTCCAGGGTGAGGTCACCCTGCATGATGTATTTAGCCAAATGGGATGTGATGGTGCTGACGGTCAGTTGGCGTTCTCGGGCGATTTCGTCGCGTGTGAGCCCCTGACGGAACAGACGGTAAGAAATAACATATGTCGACTCTTTGGGCTGCGCAGCGGCTTTCTTTGCGGCTTTCTCCTTGCGCTTGGCGGCACGTTCCTGAGCACGGCGCTCCTTGAGTTCCTCGGCGGGGTCGCGAGTGGCTTTCATCATCGCCTGCTGCTTAAATCCGAGGTAGTTGGAGATGGTGTAGCCATATTCGTTAATGTCGCGCAGGAGATATAGATGGCTGAGCACCGACTGCTTCAGGTCGAGCGTCAGTTCGCCAACGCGCTGGTTTGCCTTTTTATTATCGGTACGAATCCTCGAGCATCGCTGCACGATGTTACCCATCGTGTCGACCAGGGTGTTGTAGAAATAGACAGCACTCTTGCGCACACGCATCAAGAACGCCGGGTCGGTAAGGGTCGGCAGGGGGGTAGTGCGGATTACAACGGTCCACTTATCGGAGACATCCGTCACCTTCGAGCGCAGGTCGTCGGCGATACGCATCAGGTCGGCATACTCCTTCGGATAGCTATGGCGATAGGTGTTAGCCACAATTCGCAGCAGTGCCTCATGGCGCACGATGATATCGCGGAAGGTAAACAGGTCGACCAGGAGCTGGCGGTAATAGTCGTTCTTAATCCCGCTCAACATTCCGATACTCTGCTCGGCGGCTGCCGACTGGTGGGTGATATATTCCGCCACGGCGGGGTCGGGGCGCAGCGAATCCTCAGCGATGGGGGTTGCGAGCACCATCCCCTCCAGGGTGCGGCAGCGACTTAGCGCCACATACACCTGCCCCGGGGCGAACGACTGACCGGCGTCGATAATCACACGGTCGAACGTCAAGCCCTGGCTCTTGTGAATTGTAATCGCCCACGCCAAGCGCAACGGAATCTGGGTGAAAGTGCCTTGCACCTCAGTTTCAATCATGTTGGTCTGCTCGTTGACCTTATATTTCGTGTTTTCCCACACCTGTGGCTCCACCTCGATCAGCCCGGCGCGTCCCGGGATGCGGATCGTAACCCCATCGGCGGTCAGAGCCTCAACGTGCCCGATCAGGCCATTGTAATATTCATGTTTCACGGTGTCGTTCTTCACGAACATCACCTGTGCGCCCGGTTTCAGGGTGAGTTCATCGGCCGTAGGATACGACAGCTCCGGGAATGTGCCCTTCACAACGGCATGGAACACCCTGGAGCTACCACCGAGTTTGCGTAGCTGCAACTCATTGTAGTTGTCGGCCGAGGCATTGTGGGTAGTCAGGCGGATATAGTCGCTATTCTTATCGGGGATAAAACTCGGATTCAGGCGCGAATATAGCACCCTTCGGTCAGCCTCGGTCAGCCGATTGTCGCGAAGATGGTTCAGCAACTCCACGAATTCGAGATTCTGCTGGCGATAGACGGTTTCAAGGCAGATAGTGACATACTGAATCTGGCTCAGCGCATGGCTGCCGAAAAAATATGGGGTGGAATAATAACCGCGAAGCACCTCCTCGTCGCTCGGCGTAACTACCGGCGCCAACTGCTGGAGGTCGCCAATCATCAGCAACTGCACCCCACCGAAGGGGCGCGCATCGCGGCGATATTTGCGTAAAGCATTGTCGACGGCATCAAGCAGGTCGGCTCGCACCATCGAA
Source organism: uncultured Alistipes sp. (assembly GCA_964556875.1). Lineage (GTDB taxonomy): Bacteria > Bacteroidota > Bacteroidia > Bacteroidales > Muribaculaceae > UBA7173. The sequence goes on along the minus strand of CAZKYD010000078.1, from coordinate 9,942 downwards.
ATTTCATCAATGACCAGCAGGTCCATCGAGCGGATAACCCTCAGTTTTTGCTTCGAGAAATTAAAGCTATCCTTCACCTGCGAACCGGGGATATAGGGCGCCGGAGAAAGCTGGAAAAACGAATGGATAGTGACGCCACCGGCATTGATGGCAGCCACACCCGTCGGAGCCACAACCACAACGGTCTTGGCACTATTTTTCAACACTTCCTTCAGAAAAGTAGTTTTTCCGGTACCGGCCTTGCCGGTGAGGAAAATACTCACGCCTGTGCGTTCAACAAAATCCCAAGCACGGCGCATATTCTCGTCGGGCTTAAACTTAGTTTCGGTCATTGATAGAGGTCTGTAATAAATTCAGAGCGGGGACGGCAAGAGAATGCCGGCCCCGCCCGAAAGCAGTTTAGTCAAAGGGCAATTAAGCCTTAGCAGCTTCGAGAGATACCTTGCGGAATTCTTTCATTGCTTTTTCGAGCTCAAGAGATACCTTGCGAGCGCGTGTACCTGCAGCCTTGTTGCCATTTTCAGCCTGAGCTTTAGATTCCTTCTGGAAGGCTTCGTAAAGGGAAGCTACCTTTTCGAGTAATTCTTTCATTTTGTTTAACTGTGTTTAATATTTAAGGATTTCTGTGATGATGGTTCATACTATCCTAAAGTTGCCATCGCTAAACAGCGATTTTTGGCAAAGTTATAAAAAAAATACATATATAAATGCTTTATTTCGGTAAAAATGCGATTTTTTCTAGAAAAATCTTCGAAAAATCGCTTTTTACCGATTTTTAAGCATTTTCAGGCCGATTTTCCGGCCTTTTGCGAGGTTATTCTCTAACGGTGAACCCGGCCTCAGAAAGCGCTGCGCGCAGGCGCTCAACGTGCTTGTTATCGAGAGTTTCGAGCTCAAGATGCAGGATGCAAGAGTTGATTTGCGAAGCGGCGGAGACGCGCTCGTGATTTACCGAAAGCACGTTCGCTCCATGATCGGCAACAACCTTCAGCACATGCGACAATGTGCCGGGCTTGTCGGGCACTACGAGCTCCAACTGGCAAAGACGACCGTTCTTCAGCAGACCGCGGTTGATAACACGGCTGAGGATATTAACATCGATATTACCGCCGGAAACGAGGCAGACAACCTTCTTCCCTTCGATTGGCAGTTTGCCAAACATAGCGGCGGCAACAGCGGTTGCCCCTGCCCCTTCAGCCACGAGTTTCTGCTGCTCGATAAGGGCGAGAATTGCGGCAGCAATTTCGTCGTCGTTAACCGTTACAATCTCATCTACATATTGACTGCAAAGCTCATAGGTGAGGTTGCCCGGTTCCTTAACGGCGATACCGTCGGCGATGGTCGAAACCGAGTCGAGATGAACAATTTCATGCTTCTTCAGCGACTCAGCCATCGAGGGCGCTCCGGCAGCCTGCACACCATAAATCTTGATGTCGGGACGGAGAGTCTTTACGGCGAAAGCTACGCCGGCAATCAGACCGCCACCACCAACCGGCACCACGATAGCCTCGGTTTGGGGCATCTCTTCGATAATCTCCAAACCAATCGTGCCCTGGCCGGCAATCACCTTCGGGTCGTTGAAAGGATGAACAAACGTATAGCCCATCTCATCCTTCAGCTCGAGTGCACGGGTATAGGCATCGTCATATACCCCGGGGACCAAACAAACCTCAGCGCCCAGACGCTTTGTAGCCTCAATCTTGGAGATTGGAGCTCCGGCGGGGAGGCAGATTAACGACTTGATGCCATGGCTGGTAGCCGATAGCGCCACGCCTTGGGCATGGTTGCCTGCCGAGCAAGCAATTACTCCCTTAGCTTTTTCCTCGTCGGTCAGCTGAGAAATCTTGTAGTAAGCGCCACGGAGCTTAAAGGCACCGGTGAGCTGCAGATTCTCGGGTTTGAGATAAATTTCATTCGTAGACGACAGACTGGTAGGTCCTACGATTTTGGGGTGACGCGCTACGTCGCGGAGCACCATTTGGGCGCGGTATATTTCGCCTATTGTAAGTTCACTCATTATAAAATATTTATGTAGCGACTGCTACTGCTGGCGGAGTCGACGATCCATTGCAGCTGCGGCGCGGCGACCATCACCCATTGCAAGGATAACGGTAGCTCCGCCGCGAACAATGTCGCCTCCGGCAAACAATAGCGGTACGGTAGTTTCAAGGGTCTCCTCGTTGACCACGAGCGTTCCACGGCGGGTAACGTCGAGGCCGGCGATGGAGGCGGGGATTAGCGGATTGGGGGATACACCAACGCTGACGATTACCTCGTCGACGGGAATCTCGGTGATATCACCTTCAACCGGCACCGGCGAACGACGTCCGGACGCATCCGGCTCGCCCAGCACCATCCGCTGCAAGCGCATAGCTCTTACACGACCTTTTTCGTCGGCAAGATATTCTACAGGATTGTGGAGAGTGAGGAACTGCACGCCCTCTTCTTTAGCGTGACGCACCTCCTCAACGCGGGCAGGCATCTCAGCTTCGGAACGGCGATAAACGATGTAAACCTCGTCAGCGCCCATACGGCGAGCCGTGCGGCAAGAGTCCATGGCAGTGTTACCACCACCGATTACGGCTACGCGCTTGCCACGAATAACAGGGGTTGCCCACCCTTCGCGACCGGCGCCCATAAGGTTTACGCGCGTCAGATATTCGTTGCTCGACATTACGCCGATAAAGTTCTCGCCGGGGATTCCCATAAAGCGAGGCAGACCGGCGCCGGAGGCGACGAATATTCCCTTAAAGCCCATCTCTATCAGATTCTCGTAAGAGAGGGTTTTACCGACAACGCAATCGGGGGTAAATTCTACTCCGGCAGCACGCAGCGCATCAATTTCAGCGTCGACAATGCTGTTGGGCAGACGGAATTCGGGGATGCCATATTTTAGCACGCCCCCAATTTCGTGGAGCGCCTCAAAAACATGGACTTGATACCCCTTGCGGACCATATCTCCGGCAAAAGAGAGGGATGCCGGGCCGGAGCCTACAACGGCAATCTTAGTCGGTGTAGCTGCGGCATCAGCAACCGCCGGGGCCAGCGATGCAGAGCCTTCAGCCTGAGCATCAGGCGTAGCCTTAGAGAGACGAGCATAATCGGCAGCGAAGCGCTCTAGATAGCCGATGGCTACCGGCTCGCGACCGGTTTTGTTATATATACATTTCGACTCACACTGACGTTCCTGCGGGCAAACGCGCCCACAGACAGCCGGCAGTGCGGAGGTTTCTTTCAATACTTTAGCAGCATCGAGGAAGTTTCTGCGCTCAACATTCTTAACGAAACCGGGGATGTTGATAGCCACCGGGCAACCGGTCATACATTGAGGATCGGGGCAGTCGAGACAGCGCGTTGCTTCAACAACAGCTTGCTCCTCGGTAAGGCCTTGGTTTACTTCCTCGTTGCAGGTGATGCGGTAGGCCGGCGATAGTTCGATCATCTTAACTCGCGGGATAGCCATACGCTCCTTAGCGGTATGGGCTTTGCGAAGTTCCTCGCGCCATTGGGCGTTGCGGGGTGAGAGGGTGTTTTCTTCCATTGGAGTCATGTTTAATAAGACCGCAGACGCATCAGCATCTCGTCGAAGTCTACCTTATGAGCATCAAATTCCGGGCCGTCGACACATACGAAACGCAATTTGCCGTCGACGGTCACGCGGCAAGCTCCACACATACCTGTTCCGTCGACCATAATGGTATTGAGCGAACAGATCGTTGGCACGTCGTATTTCTTCGTTAAGAGACTCACGAATTTCATCATAATGGCAGGCCCGATAGTGCATACCAAATCAACTTTTTCGCGTTGGATTACTTCCTCAAGTCCGTTAGTTACGAGTCCTTTCTTGCCGTAGCTGCCATCATCGGTCATGATGATAACCTCGTCGGAGGATTCGCGGACTTGTTCTTCAAGGATGATTAGATCTTTAGTGCGGGCGGCAAGGACTGATATTACCTTATTGCCGGCAGCTTTCATGGCTTTAAGAATCGGGAGGAGAGGAGCAACACCGACGCCACCCCCGCAGCATACAACCGTGCCGTAATGGCGGATATCGGTTGCTTTGCCGAGAGGACCTACAACGTCGTGGAGCGAGTCGCCCGGTTCTTTGTTGCAAATCTCTGTTGTTGATTGGCCTACGGCTTGAACCACTAAGGTGATGGTTCCGCGCTTGGTGTCGGCATCGGCAATCGTCAGGGGGATGCGTTCACCCTTTTCGTTAGCAATGACAATCACAAAATGCCCTGGTTTACGGGCTCTTGCAATCATCGGGGCCTCGACCACTAATTTGACAACCTTTTCAGAGAAATGCTCTTTCTCGAGAATCTTGTTCATTTGTGATAAATGGCACGGGGGACGCAGCTGATTTTTGCTGCGTCCCCCGGGGGTAATAGTAATTAAGTTGTCCGGAAAGTTCCGGAATGTGCGCAGGGGGGGACTCGAACCCCCACGACCGAAGTCACTAGATCCTAAGTCTAGCGCGGCTACCAATTACGCCACTTGCGCGATACTTTGCCTTATCGAGGGACCGGGACTGTTAAAGGACCTTCGTAGGGCAAAGGTAAGCATTATTTATGGGATTATCAAATATTATTTGATGATTCCGTTATTGCGGAACACTTTCTCGATTTTCTCGAGACCGAATTCTACTTGTTCTTTGGTGTGGGTTGCCATCAGGGAGAAGCGGATGAGAGTGTCCTGAGGAGCAACTGCGGGAGAAACTACGGGGTTTACGAACAGGCCTTCTTCGAAGAGCTCTGAGGTAACCTTGAAAGTCTTGAGGTTGTCGCGGATGAACAAGGGGATAATCGGAGTGGTTGTATTTCCGATTTCGCAGCCCATGTTGCGGAAGCCTTCAAGAGCGTAGTCGGTAATTTTCCAGAGGTTTTCCTGACGTTCGGGCTCTGATTCCATAATATCGATAGCCTTCAATGCAGCAGCGGTAGATGCCGGAGTGATTGACGCTGTGAAGATATATGAACGAGAGTGATGACGCAGGAAGTTGGTGATTTCCTTGTCGCAAGCGATGAAACCGCCGAGCGATGCAAACGACTTTGAGAATGTACCCATGATGAGGTCAACATCCTTGGTGACACCGTAATGGTTGCAAGTACCGCGACCACCTTCACCAAACACGCCGATACCATGAGCTTCGTCAACCATCACGGTTGCGTCATACTTCTTGGCGAGGCGAACAATTTCGGGGAGGTTTGCAACGTCGCCTTCCATAGAGAAGACGCCGTCGGTAACGATAAGCTTAACTTTATCGGGGGCACACTTCTGAAGCTGAGCTTCAAGCGACGCCATGTCGTTGTGCTTATACTTGAGGCAGGTAGAGAAACTTAGACGGCGACCTTCGATAATGGAAGCATGGTCTTGCTCGTCATAAATGATATAGTCTTCACGACCGGTGATACAAGAGACAACGCCCAAGTTAACTTCGAAACCGGTAGAGTAGATCATTACGTCTTCCTTACCGATATATTCAGCGATGCGCTGTTCGAGTTTCTTATGCAGATCAAGAGTACCGTTCAAGAAGGGAGAGCCGGCGCAACCTGTACCATATTTACGAGTTGCTTCGATAGCAGCTTCTTTGATACGGGGGTCGCTCACCAAGCCTGAGTAGCAGTTCGAACCGAACATTAAAACCTTACGGCCGTTGATAATAACTTCAGGTTCTTGTTCGCTTTCTATAGCGCGGAAATATGGATAAATCCCGGCGGCTTTAACTTCCTGAGGGACGGTGTATTGAGCGAGTTTTGCTTGAAGTAACTTCATAGCAAAATAATAAACATTTCTTTTTCAGCCGACAAAGGTAGTCATTTTTACCGATATATCAAAAGGAATGGTTATAAAATAAGTTTAATAGGTTATGCGTTATATACTATATTATTGTTTAATTTGCCTGATTGACGATGAAGAAGCACTATTTGTATGCCATATATATGCTATTAGCTATTCTATGCATATTGCCCGGATGTAAGAAACAATCCGACTCTAAGGATAGCGATGAAAATATTTTTGAAGAAGCAGTCTATATAAAGGGAACCCCGGTAGGCCGAGATTCGATGAGAATTTCTATTACCGACCCGTGGGATTCAACGGCGATGCTCGCCGAATATCTGTTGATAAATCCTACCGATGGCAAGCAGTCGGCAGCAACGGCCGACCGAAGTGTGCTTCATCTACCTTTGAAGCGAATGATTGTCTATTCGTCGGTTCATGCCGCCCTACTTACGGAGTTAGGCTATGTCGACGCCATTGTCGGGGTTGCTGATGCTGAATATATCAAGATTCCGGAAATCGTGGAGCGCCTACAGGATGGAAGAATCGTCAATATCGGGTCGTCGATGGAGCCGTCGTTAGAGAAAATTATAGCTCTGAAGCCCGACGCAATTCTAATGTCACCGTTCCAGAACTCGGGGCATGGCGTTGTTGATAAGGCCGGAGTGTCGGTAATCGAATGTGCCGACTATATGGAGCGCACACCTCTGGGCAGAGCCGAATGGTCGAAATTCTACGCGATGCTCGTGGAAGGGATTTCCGACAACAATTCGGCTACTTATCTCGCTTCGAAGCAGCGCTACAATGCTCTGGTTGAGCAAGGACGACAGTTCAAAGATAAACCGACCGTAATTACCGAGCTGCCGAATGCAGGTTCTTGGACCATTCCCGGAGGTGGAAGCTACGCAGCTCGCCTGCTCAGCGATGCCGGCGCTGTTTACCCCTTTATGGATAACAAATCTACCGGCTCCGTAACGCTTAATTACGAAAAGATGTATGTCGACGCCCGTGATGCCGATTTTTGGCTGGTGAAGAGCTTTGACAGCGACCTTACGCTCAATGACATCGAAAAAATAAACGCCTTAAACAAGAATTTCAAGGCGTTTAAAAATGGTGGTATATATTTTTCAAATACGGCCAAAACCAATCTTTTCGAGGAATTTCCCTTCCATCCGGAGTTGCTACTGGCCGACTATGTTGCTATTTTCCATCACACCGGGGCTAAGCTTCGCTATTTTGCGCCGGTGAAGTAGTCTCCGCTACCGCCGACGTATCAGCGCCGAAATAACGGTTGATAATTATCGACAAGGCACCGTCGCCGGTGACATTGCAGGCCGTTCCGAAGGAATCCATTGCGATATACAACGCTATCATCAGAGCGTTATCAGCTTCGGAGAAGCCGAGGATTGAGGTAAGCAAGCCGAGCGATGCCATCACTGCCCCTCCGGGCACACCTGGCGCTGCTACAATCGTAATCCCCAGCATGGCGATAAAGCCGAACACCATCCCGAAATCGTAAGGTATCCCTTTCAGCAACATCAATGCCAACGCGCAAGCCACAAGCTTCAGGCAACTGCCCGACATATGAATCGTAGCGCATAGCGGCACGGTAAATCCCGCCACATCGGCGTCTACCCCCATCCGCTTTGTCTGCTCGAGAGTCACCGGGATGGTTGCCGCCGACGACTGTGTGCCAAGGGCGGTAAAATATGCCGGGAGCATTGTCTTTAAAAGCTTGAACGGATTATGAGAGATACTCCCTTTTGCGAAAAAGGAGGCAATTACGTATTGAGCAATCAGCAGGATAACGTGTAGCGCAAAGATCACCAAGATTATCTTCAAAAAGGCATTAAGCACAACACCCACCTCCCCGACTGCGGTCATATTCAGAAAAATACCGAAAATATAGATTGGCAGAAGTGGGATAATCGCCCTACGGATTACCATCTCTACAATTTGGCGAAACTCTATAAGCAGATTCCGCAAATAATTTCCGCTGAGGCGCGATGCGCCCAGGCCGAGGATGAAGGCAGAAACCAGTGCGGTCATTACCGACATTATAGCCGGGATGGCTACCGTAAAATATGGCTCGATATTGATTGACGCCGTTTCGGAATCGACATAGCTATTAGGCTGAATCATCCCCGGGAAAAAGAGCTGGCCGGTTGAATACGAGAGCAACCCGGCGCAAAGCGTTGCCACATAAGCCAACAGAGCCGTTGCCACCAGCATCTTCCCGGCCCGTTTGCCGATGTCGGAGATAGCCGGAGCCACAAAGCCCAGGATTATCAGCGGTATGCAGAATCCTAAAAACTCGCTGAAAATCTGGTTAAAGGTTACGAATATGCGTGTAGCCCATATCGGGAAGATATATCCGGCCCCGATGCCGAGGATTATGGCTACAATAATTTTGGGTAGTAATCCGAATTTACGGCGTTGCATGGTGATGATCTTTAAGGTAAGACTTAAACCGACAGACGCACGAACATCGCGACCGGGAGATTGCGGAGTTCGTGCGTCCGGTTAGGTTACCGCTTAACGGGTTTTATTTTTTGTCTTTGCATTTCTCGAGCATCTTTTCGAGAGCTTCGAGGCAAAGGTCTACGGCTTCTTCGAATGAGTTTGCTACCTTGGTTGCTACGAGTTCGTTTTTAGGCTGAACCGCTGTAATAACGGCTTCCTTGTTCATGGCCGTTTCCGGCTTTACAACTGATAGTTTTACATCGATGGTTGTAATACCTGTGTGATGACGCTGGAGGCGTTCTGCCTTTTTGTTGATGAATGCTACGAGCTTCTCAGATGCGTCAAAATGGATCGCTTGAATCTTGACATCCATAGTTTTTCCTCCTTTTCATTGTTTGTGGCCCTTACTCGTGTCGTCGTCATCGGCAGGCTTATTCTGCTGACCGGCACGAGGGTGAGCCCGTTGGTAATTTTGTTTAAGTTCTCGATAGGTTATATGTGTATAAACCTGTGTGGTCGCTAATGATTCATGCCCCAATAGCTTTTGAACGGCAACGATATCCGCCCCATTATTCAGCATATCGGAAGCAAATGAATGACGCAGCACGTGGGGACTGAGTCGACCGGCATGAGCTCTACCTTCGAGGGCGCGCTTTACAACTCGCTCTACAAGCATCGGATAGAGGCTCGTTCCGTCGGGGCGTACAAAGAAGCTGTCTGAGTCGCCCCCAATGATTTTTTTGCGGAGTTCTCGGTAGCGCTCGATATTCTCGCCTAATTCGCTACCGAATGGTATTATTCTTTCTTTATTACGTTTTCCGAGCACTTTTAGTTCACCCTTGGCGACATTTACATCAGAATCTTTCAGCGAAATAAGTTCGCCACGTCGCATCCCGGTAGAATAGAACATAGTAAAAATCAATGCATCGCGAAATGTAACGAACCGTTCTTCGTCAAGGAATTGCTGCCCTTGATCGTCGGCAGCATCGTCAGTTGTGTCGGAGGGGGCTGATTGCTCGGGAGTTGCGCCCTCATGGGCAGCATCGTCGTTGAGTAATGGATTGTTATAGAGGTCTTCGTCGATAATGCGATTAACCTCTTCTCTACGTATATTAACCGGAAGCTGTTTAGGCACTTTTGCCAGTTCAACGTCCATGCCGGGATTGTTTTTGATCAATCCTTCGTGCATCAGAAAGGCGTAGAACGAGTTCAGGGCCGTAAGTTTTCGGCGTAATGAGCGTGGAGAAATGCCTTGTTCGGCTAAGGTCATAAGCCACTGACGAATGTCTGACGTGGTTACCGACAAGGGATCAAAACCGTCGTTGGTTTCGGCGACGGCGCGTGTGTGTAGTGTAGGCTGTGGGTGTCCGGTTATAAATTCCCGGAATTGCCGCAAGTCGATAGAATATGACAAAACGGTATGAGCTGAAAGATTCAACTCACACCGGATATATGTCAAAAATGATTTTATCAACATGGCATCTTCGCTAAATCATCTTTTGGAGATATTCCCAAGAGATAGCCGATAGATTACGGCTTTGGTAGCGAAGTTATGATAATCAGACGGAAAAAACAAATTTTCCGAGAAGAAAAATCAGTTTCTTGTTGAAAAAAACATCAATTACTCTTCAACGAGGCGCAGTTTCTGCACGTAAACCGCCTTCATCATCTTCTTGCGGTTGGTTACGGAGGGCTTTT
>CAZKYD010000077.1:0-11844 GCA_964556875.1 uncultured Alistipes sp. | reverse complement strand
GCTGATTAGTAGTAGATGAGGAGGCCGAGGAGGCCGGAGGCGATGATGACGAGGATGGGGTGGATTTTGGTGAAGAGGACTGTGGCGAGGGAGGCGATGGCGATGGCGATTGAGATGCAGATCTCGGTGGGTTCGGTGCCGAAGTTGTCGCCATTCATCAGTAGCAGTGCTGCTGATGCGATAAGTCCGATTACCACGGGGCGTAGGCCGGTGAAGATGCCGCGGATCAGCAGGCTATCTTTGTGGCGCGAAATGAAATGGCTGGTATAAGCCACCAAGATGAATGACGGAAGCACGACCACCATGGTGCAGATCAGTGAACCGAGCAAGCCCCACAGAGGGTTGTCTAAGCCCGCATTTTGGGGCGCGGTGTATCCGATATATGTTGCCGAGTTGATACCGATCGGTCCCGGGGTCATCTGAGAGATAGCCACGATATCGGTAAACATTTTCGGGGTGATAAGTCCGGTGCTGACGATTTCACGTTCAATCAGGGAGAGCATTGCGTAGCCGCCGCCAAAGCCGAACAAGCCGATTTTCAAGTAGCTCCAAATCAGTCGTAGATAAATCATAGCTGTTCCTCCTTTTCTGCTTTAGCTTTTGCAAGACGCTGTTCCTGGCGACGAAGCCAGAAGTAGCCACCAACGCCACCTAAGATTACGAACAAAATCGGGTTAGAGATAACCGGCCATTTCGACCAGATCAGCAGGGCTGCCACCACCGGAATCCAGACGGTTTTCCAGCCAATTTTTGCTGCCTTACCCGAGGTAATAACCGGAGCCACAATCAGCGCCACTACAGCCGGACGGATACCGCTAAAGATGGCCGAAATCACATGGTTATGCTGAATCAAGTCGGGGGTCAAGAAGATTGCGATAGTAAGGATAATCAGGAAGCTCGGCAGGATAGTGCCCAACGCCGAAGCCATGCTCCCCTTCATGCCACGCAGCTTGTCGCCAACGGCAACCGAGATATTCACGGCAAGGATACCCGGGAGCGACTGCGCCACGGCCAGCAAGTCGAGGAACTCCTCTCGGTTAATCCATCCTCGTTTATCAACAACTTCGCGCTCAATCAACGAAATCATAGCCCATCCACCGCCAAAAGTGAATGCGCCGATTCTTAAAAACGAGCTGAACATTTTCCAGTACAGCCCCTTTTCGCTTGAGTAATCTTCGGAATTATTCTGCATAGCATTATTTATAAAAGGAAAGCCTCGGCATTCTGTCTAACAGAGGGCTGAGGCTTTGAAGTTGTCTTGGAGGGATTCGAACCCCCACAGGCGGAACCAGAATCCGACGTGCTACCATTACACCACAAGACAATCGGTTTTGTTCTGTAGGCTTCGCTAAGCCTTTGTAGTGGTTGTTGTCGTTTGACGTGTGCAAAGGTAGGAACTATTTTTTAACTGACAAAACTTTTGGCGACTTTTTTTCAAAAAATCTTCATTTCTTTACTGCAAAGAGGAGATGTGATTTCAAAAAGCGAGCCACACGGCGGTTGTAAATCCTTAATTATTAGCGTATAAAGCAGATTTTAGCTAAAAACCGTATTCTACATTGGGATAATCGTTAAAAGTTTTCTAACTTTGCTATAACATTATGCCATACAATTATGGATCGACGAAGTTTTTTACGTACAGGATTTTTAGGCGCTATGTCGGCAATGGTTCTTCCCTCTTTTGGCGAGCTGACCGCGAGCACCTCTAATATAATAGGCGCAGGCTCTACGGCGTCCGGCTCCGGGCTGAAGTTGCGCTTTATGCCTTATGAGCTGAAACTGAAACACGCCTTCAATCTGGCAAAGTATTCGCGCACAACAACGCCCGATGTTCAAGTTGAAATTGAATATGACGGCATTGTAGGGTATGGCGAGGCGTCGATGCCCCCCTATCTTGGCGAGTCGGTTGATTCGGTGACGAAATTTCTATCATCGCTCAACCTGGAGCAGTTTACCGACCCCTTCCGCATCGAGGATATCCACGATTATATGGACTCGGTTGCCGAAGGAAATAATGCTGCGAAAGCAGCTGTCGACATTGCGCTCCACGATTTAACAGGGAAAATCATGGGACAACCGTGGCACCGCATTTGGGGCTTAAACCCCGAATTGGCGCCCTGCACCTCCTTTACCATCGGGATAGACACCGCCGACGTTGTGCGCCAGAAAGTAGCAGAGGCCTCCCCATATAAAGTGCTGAAAGTAAAAATGGGGCTGGATAATGATAAAGAACTCGTTGAGATTATCAGAGAATGTCGCCCGGAGGTGCCGATTTGCGTTGATGCTAACCAAGGGTGGACCGACCGCCAAAAAGCCCTGGATATGTGCTATTGGTTAGCAGAACGCGGATGCTTGTTTGTTGAGCAGCCTATGGCAAAGGAGAATCTCGACGATGCCGCATGGCTGACAGAACGCTCGCCCCTCCCGATCATTGCCGACGAAGCCGTAAAACGGCTGGCGGATGTCGCGAAGATTCAAGGCGCTTATAGCGGCATCAATATCAAGTTAATGAAATCGTGTGGCATGCATGAAGCCTATCAGATGGCAACTCTCGCACGTGCTCTGGGGATGAAAGTAATGTTTGGCTGTATGACCGAAACCTCCTGCGCCGTGTCAGCAGCAGCCCAGTTAGCACCATTAGCCGACTATGCCGATCTCGACGGCAATCTGCTCATCGCCAACGACCGCTTCGAAGGGATGAAAATCGTAGATGGGAAAGTGACCTTGTCGCCAACCATGCCGGGGATTGGAGTCAAACTGCTATAGATTTCAACCATCTCAAAAAAAATATAAGAAAAATTTGGAAAAAGTTGTATTAAATACATATCTTTGCAATGACCAAAACAGCTCACGCTATAGCCGAGCTGAAAACTTGAAAAAACAACATACAACATAAAAAATGGTATTTAATTTTCGCATCGTTTCCGACGAAGTCGACAATTTTAGGCGTGAAATTCAAATTGACGCCGACGCAACCTTCCTTGATCTCAAGAATGCTATCTGCGAGGCAGTAGGCTATGATAAAAACCAAATGTCGTCGTTCTTCATATGTGATGACCGCTGGGAAAAAGAAAAGGAAATCACACTGGAAGACATGGGGTCAGACTCATCGCAAGAGGTCTACTTAATGGAAGACAGCATCTTAGCCGATTTCATTGAAGATGAAGGCCAGCGCCTCATCTTTACATTCGATTACATGACCGACCGCTCCTTCTTCATCGAAATGAGAGAGCTGAAGACCGGTCGCAATCTTAAAGACCCTGTCTGCACCTTATCTCTCGGTAAGGCCCCGGCTCAGTTTGTCGACCTGAAAGAGTTTGAAGAGAAGACCGACGCCAAAGCTAAAGCCGCCGCTGCTGCAGCTGCTGACGACATGGGCGAAGACTTCTATGGCTCCGACCAATATAACGATGACGAATTCGACGTTGACGGATTCGACGAAATGACCTTCGACGAAAAATTCTAAAGCTTCAGCGAAGCTCCACAGAATAGAAGACTAAATAATGCGGGCCACTAGCAGCTATTTGTAGCGCAATTGGCCACACACGAAAAATAACGGCGATGATTCGTAATTGAATCATCGCCGTTGAGCTTTTGTATAGAAGATTATCGCCTCATGCGATAATCGCAGTTGAAGTCAAATTACTTCTTGCCGAAATAGCGAGCGTAAAGACCTGCGAAACCGCGACCGTGGCGAGCTTCGTCTTTTGCCATTTCATGAACTGTGTCGTGGATAGCGTCGAGGTTAGCCTTCTTTGCATTTGCAGCGATACGCATCTTGTCAGCGTTAGCACCTGCTTCAGCAGCCATACGCTTTTCGAGGTTGGTCTTGGTGTCCCAAACGCAGTCGCCAAGGAGTTCAGCGAACTTAGAAGCGTGTTCAGCTTCTTCCCAAGCGTAACGCTTGAAAGCTTCAGCGATTTCGGGATAGCCTTCGCGATCAGCCTGACGCGACATAGCGAGATACATGCCAACTTCGGTACATTCACCCATGAAGTGAGCGTTGAGGTCCTTAATCATTTCCTCACCGGTACCCTTAGCAACACCAACTTCATGTTCGGTTACAAACTGAAGAGCGGCGTCTTCTTTCATTTCTTCAAACTTGCTAGCGGGAGCATTGCAAAGAGGGCACTTTTCGGGAGCCTCGTCACCTTCGTGCACGTAACCACATACAGTACAGATGAATTTCTTTTTCATAGCGAAAATTCGGATTTTAATGTAAGCTAATTTAGAGGAGTAAAATCCATTGCGGATTTATTATACGCAAAGTTAACTAAAAGTTTTATTCTTTGCAAATATCGAGTTGTAATGATTTTGCTATTTTTGCCTATTAAACGCTCGAATACGCTGTTTGAAATTGGCGCGCAGACATTCGCTATAAACCCAGGGCTCAATGCCGTGATAATCACCTACATTAAGCACATTCAAGATATTGGGCAGATAGCTCCCGTCAAAGCCGTCGAGCACTAACACCTTGTAATCCGGATTCAGCGTAACAGTGATAGTATCGTTCAAAATGGCTGGAGTTGCATCCGTGCGCCAGTTGACCGGATTGATACACATTACCGTCGGCGCACTTACCACCGGTTTGATATATTTCACATCCGACACAGAATTATAGCAGATTGTCACCCCGACATCCTCAGCCGACTCGGCAGCCTTAATCCACGGAGCTGCGGCGACATCGTCGGGCGTCACCTTATATCCTAATACATACGCTGCAATCATTCGACTGCGCACATCCTCCGTCATCACCTTCATCAGCTCAACAACAGATTTTCCACCCTGGCTAAATCCGGCAATAATAAACGGGCGGTTATTATTATAATGCTCCAGGAAATAATCAAATGCATGCTTTACATCAACAAAAGCCACATCGTTGTAGCGACGCGAGATAGTGTCCTCATTGAGCGTAGCCCACGAATCGAGAGTGATATGGCGATAATACGGCGAGTAGAAATTATTCCCATCTGCCATATATTCCGCCACCTTCGACATTTCAATGTTCATATCGGCCAGATGCTGGGGATTCGACGTATCAGCATAGTGCGAAACGACGCTATCCTCCGTAGTCCAATCAAATTCCCAAGTTGAAGGGATATAAAACACATCCGCTCCATCCCCCTTATCATTCAACTCAATATGCCACATAGTCTCATCCGCATACGACGGCATTGTCGGCACATACTCCAAGGGAGTCTGCGCAACGGTTTCATCGCTTGTACAAGCTACAGCTATCGACAACGACATTAGCGTTGCCACCAGGTAAGCAAAACGTTTCATGATAAAGATATTTGAGCGTTTATCGTTGGGGTTTCTCTATTTTGTAATATGAACATCCATTTGCGGGAAGGGGAAATGAATTCCATGCTTGGGAAGCTCATTATAGAACTTCTCGGTATAGCAGTAGAACACATTCCAATATTCACCTGTCTTACACCAGGCACGGACCTGCAGGTCGACACTCGAAGCGCCCAATTCATTCACCAAAACTTTCGGCGAATAGTCAGGTTTCTTCATGCTACTACGGATAGCCTCGCGACGACGCTGTTCGCGCTGACGCAAGATAGATTTTGCATAACGATGACGACACAGAATTCGATCATAAAGCGAACGCTTCGGTTCTTCAACTTCAGCATCGTCGTCGGTCGCATTATCGTCGTCAACCTCTGCATCGGCATCTTCAGGCTGATATTCTACAGCATCACCCACACTCGAAGCATCGGCGTCAGCTTCAGCTTTCTCGATACGACTATCCTCGGCAAACATCGCCAAGATAGCCTCACGAGCTTGCGCTACATCATCGCCATAGCTAATAGAAACATCCCAAGTGACGCGACGATAAGCCTCGCGCGACCAGTTGTTAACGCTGCCGGTAGAAAGTCCACCATTCGGAATAGAGATTGACTTATTATCGTAGGTAGTGATAATCGTGTGGAAAATCTGGATTTCTCTAACAGTTCCGGCATAACCCTGCACCTCGATATAATCACCGATTTTATACGGCTTAAGCAACAGAATCAGCACACCACCGGCAAAGTTCTGCAACGTACCGCTCAACGCCATACCAATAGCAACACCGGCAGAGGCAAAGATAGCAAGGAACGACGAAGTCTCGATTCCCAGAATGCCGATTACCGTAACAATTAAGATAAAGTAGAGAACGATATTTATCAGCGACAGAATAAACGTAGAGAGCGATTTGTCGAACTGACGATGGATAAAAATCGTTGAAACAACCTTATAAATCTTGCGAATAATAAAACGGCCAAGATAGAACACGAATATTGCGAGGGCAATATTTACGGCAAAATTCACCGCAGAATCCATCAGTCGGTCAACTAAATCGTCGAACGAGAGTGTTTTCAGTTCATCTATCTCTTTGGCGGTATTCACCAATGTAGAATCCGCCGGAGCCGTATTAAGAGCTTGAATAAGGTCGGTTTGGAGTTTAATCATAAATTATGCACTGTGGTTTAGGAGCCATTATTCTTCATCGGCAAATAGAGATGAAGCAACATCTCTATACCATGACAGTTGGCTATAATTCTTTGTAGTTACATCCGTTGCCGAACGAATGATGTAGGTCGACAATCCGCAATGAGAGTTAATCTTCAGCGAATTAAAGATGTAGGGAGTATGAGCTTCATAGGTTACGCAGTTGTCGAGCGCAGTCAGCCAGTCGGCATAGGCAGCTCTCATTCCGCTAAGCGAAGTATTCGCCGAGTAGAGTTCATTGACATAGTCTTCTAAGTCAAACAGATACGACGGCTCTTCGGTCTTTTTGCGTTCAAACGACTGACCGCTATAGTCGGCCGGCAATTCGGGATGAAGCTCATAGATCCGACGAGTAGCTTCTGCCAACTTATCTAAGGCCGATGCTTTCACTACACTCATCGTGCAGGTGCGCGATGCGCCTGATTTAAGGTCAAAATAGTTGAATGTAGTTTGCGCAGCCTTTTCCAGGTCGGGGTTGTCAGCCATCAAGTAAGGGAGAGTTTGCTCGTAGGGCATTCCTTCGGCGGGGAGTTCCGTACAGCTACCAACAAACGTATCGGTAACATTACGCAACTCATACAGCGATTCAACCGACGCCATAAAGCAACAATCGAAATAGATATAATCGAATTGCTTGCCGTTTAAGACAGAGGCCAAAGTAGTAACATTCATGTAATTACCACGGTCCTCCCCTACCCATTGCGGAGTAATATCTGTGGATTCCTGCATTCCGGTCTGCAACCAGCCGGTAGCATGGCTCCAGATAATCAGTCCATACTTTTCAGCAGGCGCTACCTCCTTAAAATCGGCGATAACCTGCTCCATTCGATGAGCTGATACCGATTTCTCAGAATTATCATAAGTCTTCAAAATCTTCGCGCCCGATGAAGTCACCTCTTTCAGCATCGGAGAATCGGCCTTATAGTCGTCGTGGTAGATAATCAGTCTATTCCAACCAAAAGCACCGTTTTGGCAAGCCTTTATCATCCCATCGATATTATCGCGGTCGTAGCCTGAGCTACCCAGCGAGTTATCGGCGAGCATATAGATTAATACCGCACGCACGCATGGCAACTCCAAGTCTTCATCTTCTGCTTCAGGCAGGACATTGTTAGAATACTCGCTACAGCCTGCCAACGATGAAACAGCCATGATCACCGTTGCAAACAAAAGCACTTTGTTGAAAATTCGTCTGACTAATCGCATGTCAATATAATAATGTGATGGAGCGGAAACGTTTATCGTTCAGCACGCATCGGGTTGGAGAGAAAATCTTGATATGAAAGTCGCAAGCCATCCTCTAACTCTGTAGAATAGGTCCAGCCTAATTTGCGACTCTTCGAAACGTCGAGGAGCTTGCGAGGAGTGCCGTTCGGGCGAGTTGTGTCCCAAAGGATTTTTCCTTCGTAACCGACCACCTTCGCTACGAGCTCTGTAAGTTCTTTAATAGTTAATTCCTTACCGGTACCGGCATTTACGGTTTCATTCCCGGAATAATTGTTCATCAGAAAAACGCATAGGTTTGCCAAATCATCAACATACAGGAATTCGCGCAACGGGCTCCCATCGCCCCAGCATGTAACCTCGGTTAACCCTTGAACCTTGGCTTCATGGAAACGGCGAATAAGCGCCGGCACAACGTGGGAATGTTCGGGATGATAATTATCGTTCGGGCCGTAGAGATTGGTCGGCATAACGGAGATGTAATCCGTGCCATACTGACGATTCAGAAATTCGCAGTATTTCAGGCCAGAAATTTTAGCGAGAGCATACGCCTCGTTGGTCTTTTCAAGTTCAGAGGTTAGCAAGCAGCTTTCCGTCATAGGCTGCGGAGCCATACGGGGATAAATGCATGACGACCCTAAGAATTCAAGCTTTTTGCAGCCGTTTTTCCATGCCGAATGGATGACATTCATCTCGAGAATCATATTCTCATACATGAAATCGGCCAAGGCAGAAGCGTTAGCAACAATTCCGCCTACTTTTGCTGCTGCCAGGAAAACATATTCCGGTTTCTCCTCAGCGAAGAAACGTTCAACAGCCTCTTGACGACATAAGTCAAGCTCTTTATGAGTTCGGGTTATGATATTCGTATACCCCTGACGTTGGAGTTCGCGAACAATAGCGGAGCCGACCATTCCGCGATGGCCGGCAACGTAGATCTTTGCATCTTTCTGCATCATTTTACAATACCTTTCTCCAGATATTCTGCAAGGTTCATACGGACCTTTTCGCCGGCTTCCTCAGAGGCTACTTTCGCCATATCCGAGTCTACCATAATCTTGACAAGTTGTTCGAATGTGGTCTTTGACGGATTCCAACCGAGCACGGCCTTTGCCTTAGTAGGATCGCCCCACAGGTTGACAACATCGGTCGGGCGGTAGAAATCGGGCGACACTTCAACCAGGATGCGACCGGTTGCTACATCAACGCCCTTTTCGTCGATACCTTCACCCTCCCAACGCAGCTCGATGCCGACATGACGGAAAGCCAAGGTTGCAAATTCGCGTACGGAATGTTGAACGCCGGTAGCAATCACGAAATCCTCAGGCTTCTTATTCTGAAGAATCAGCCACATACATTCTACATAATCTTTAGCGTAACCCCAGTCGCGCAACGATGACAGGTTGCCCAGATAGAGTCTATCCTGCTTACCTTGAGCAATACGGGCAGCAGCAAGAGTAATCTTGCGTGTAACGAAAGTTTCGCCACGACGTTCCGATTCGTGATTGAACAGAATACCGGAGCAGCAGAACATATCATAAGCTTCGCGATATTCCTTTACAATCCAAAAACCGTAGAGCTTAGCTACAGCATACGGGCTATAGGGGTGGAACGGAGTGTTCTCGTTTTGAGGTACTTCTTCAACTTTGCCATAAAGTTCAGACGTAGACGCTTGATAGATGCGGCAAGTTTTTTCCAAGCCACACATTCTGACTGCCTCCAGAATACGCAGTACACCGACAGCATCAACGTTGGCGGTATATTCCGGAGAGTCAAACGAAACCTGAACATGGCTTTGAGCTGCCAAGTTGTAAATTTCGGTAGGTTGCACCTTCTTCACTACCTGAATGACACTCATAGAGTCGCTTAGATCGGCATAATGAAGATGAAAATGTTCGTGACCTTCGAGATGGGCGATTCGTTCACGAAAATCCACTGATGAACGGCGAATTATACCATGAACATCATACCCCTTATCCAATAGGAATTCCGAAAGATAGGAACCGTCTTGTCCGGTAACACCGGTAATTAAGGCAACATTCCTCATATTCTTACATTCGGTTTATAGTAAAGATAGTAGTCCCGGCTAAGCCGGAACTACTATTATATGTAATTAAAAGTTTGCAACAAGAGTCTGATACGCTACGGAAATGCCGTCAGCGTCCTTACCGCCTGCCTGTGCGAATCCGGGTTGACCGCCGCCACCGCCCTTGATAGCTTTGGCTGCTTCGCGAACCATCTGAGAGGCATTCAAGCCACCCTCAACGAGATCGTTGGTCAACATTACGGTTAACAGCGGCTTGCCACTAACATCGACCGTTGCACCAAGGAATGCGGTCTTCTCAGGCGATATATTACGAACCTGGAAAGCTACATTCTTCACAACGTCCGGAACACGAATACCGGTCAGGACTGCCAGCTTCACGCCATTCTTAACTTCAGCCTGGTCAACAACCTGCTTAGCAAGAGCAACGATACGTTCAGCCATGAACTCATCAACCTGCTGGCGCAGACCGCTGTTTTCTTCAACTGATTTGCGGAGCGCAGCTACCAAGTCGGGAGCATTGTGGAGCAATTGGCTCATCTGATGTATCGTATTCTGCAGGTCGTAAATGGTTTCTTCAACCTTTTCACCGGTGATTGCCTCGATACGACGGATGCCGGCAGCGATGCTGCTTTCCGAGATGATCTTGATAATTCCGATGTTACCGGTATTATCAACGTGTGTACCACCACAAAGTTCGATTGAATCGCCATAGCGAATTACACGAACTTCGTCGCCATACTTCTCACCGAACAGGGCCATAGCACCCATTTCGCGAGCTTTTTCAATAGGCACATTGCGATGTTCATCGCGAGCGATCGCCTTACGAACAAAGCTGTTAGCCAAGCGTTCTACCTTCTCCAACTCTTCGGGAGTTACCTTCTGGAAGTGAGAGAAGTCGAAACGGAGCAGATCAGGCGACACAAATGAACCCTTCTGTTCAACGTGTGTGCCGAGCACCTGACGCAATGCCTGATGCAACAAGTGGGTTGCAGAGTGGTTGCAAGAGGTTGCCAAGCGAGCTTTCTGATCGATAGCAGCTTCGAATGTGGCCTCGATATTGGTAGGCAGTTTATGAGTAAGATGTACACCAACACCATTCTCACGTTTTGTGTCGAAAACTTCGATAGTCTCGTCGCCATCGGTCAGAGTACCGCGGTCGCCAACCTGACCACCCATTTCAGCATAGAACGGAGTCTGAGTCAGAATAATCTGATAGTATTCTTTGTTTTTCTGTTTTACCTTACGGTAGCGCAGGATTTGAGCGGGAGTAGCAGTTTCGTCGTAGCCAACGAATGTCTGTTCACCTTCGCGAAGGATTACCCAGTCGGTAGTTTCCACCGCAGCAGCGTTACGTGCACGTTCTTTCTGTTGGCTCATCTCAGCGTCGAATCCGGCCTGATCGAGAGTCATATCGTTTTCTTTCAGGATAAGCTGAGTAAGGTCGAGGGGGAAGCCGTAGGTGTCATACAGCACGAATGCTTCTTTACCTGAAATTTCGGTCTTACCTTCCTTGCGAGCTGCCGCGATAGCGCGTTCGAGCAGTGCAATACCATTATCGAGAGTGCGGAGGAATGAATCTTCTTCCTCTTTGGTAACCTTGATGATCAGTTCACGCTGCTGAGCGATTTCGGGATATGCACCGCCCATCAGTTCAATCAGAGTATCGACAAGGCGATAAAGGAATGCCTCTTTCTGACCGAGGAAAGTGTAAGCGTAACGAACCGCACGGCGCAGGATTCGGCGGATTACATAACCGGCCTTAGCATTTGAGGGAAGCTGGCTGTCAGCAATCGAGAATGCGATTGTACGGATATGGTCGGCGATTACGCGCATTGCAACGTCTACCTTGTGATCCTTGCCGTATTCTTTACCTGAAAGTTCGGCAATCTTAGAAATCATCGGGGTGAAGACGTCGGTATCGTAGTTAGAGGTCTTTCCTTGGAGAGCCATGCAAAGACGTTCAAATCCCATACCGGTATCGATTACCTTTGCGGGGAGGGGTTCGAGCGAATGGTCAGCCTTACGGTTGAACTGCATGAACACGAGGTTCCAGATTTCAATTACCTGAGGATGGT
>CAZKYD010000076.1:0-11978 GCA_964556875.1 uncultured Alistipes sp. | reverse complement strand
ACTCCCGTCGAGGCTGATTTATGGCTTACGTTTTATTCGCTATAAACTGGTATATACGTTTTCAGATTCTAAGGTCAGAGCGTTTCGCCGAGATGGGCTTGGCTCTGATTTACGATGCAAAGGTATGCAGAATTTTTATAAGTTCCACTATATCAGGCGCAAATTACCTACAATATGCGATAGCTCTCGCCTGATTTAACTCAAGATTGACGAAAAATCCCGGCTTCAATACCTAAATGTAAGTATTAAAACCGGGATTTATATCCTTAGGTAGTCAGCGCCGTAGCGCCTGGCTGGAATTACTTTTCAATAACGATTTCCAATGGGAGAGCAATTGATGATGCGGTCACCGTCAGAGTGCGTGTTGACTTATTATAGTTCTGCTTGATTTTCAGATTGGCAGTAACCTTTTTGGGGCGGTCAACATTGTGGACTACATATGTCAAGGTGCGTTTCGCCGGCATCTCGGTGTAAGTGATTTGCGGTTTTTCAACGTTCAGCTTGATTTGCGAAGCGGAATTCTCAGCTTGTAGGTTCAGCAGTGCATATTGTCCTTTATCGAGCGAGGTTGCTGATTCGCGATTATCTTCATAGAGGGTGAAGGTTGTGGCGCCGCAGTTCTCGGTGGGGTAGTAGTCTATAGTGTAGCGCGAAGCATCGTAGTCTCCAACGTTTTGCATCTTGTAATCAGCCTTGGGGAGCTGCGCTCCGCCACGAGCGAACAATGGCAAGACTGCCAGCGGGGCATCAACCGTTGCCTTTTCGCCACCGTGATAAACCTTCAGCGGATTGTTGATATCAACCCATTCCCCTTCGGGGAAGACAACTTCGCGGCTGGTTGCGCCCTGAGTCAATACAGGTGCTACCATTACATCGCGTCCCCAAAGATATTGGTCAACAACCGCATCGAGGGCGGCAGGATCGCTGTCGTAATAGCCGATTGGACGAACCAATGGCAGACCTTGGCGTGCGTTTTCAGCAGCGAGCGAGTAGTTGTAAGGCAACCAGCGATAACGTTCCTTGATGAGGGGCAGAAGGATGCTTTTCAGCTCGGGATATTTATAGGGTTCGGCAGTGCTCTGCGCGTGAGTGCGCAAAATCGGGCTAAATAGACCTACTTGCAACCAACGAACGTAAAGTTCCGGATCGACCGGATGCGCGGGGTCGATAGCGAAGCCGCCTACATCATGGCTCATATAGCCGAGACCGCTCAACCCGGAGTTAAGCATAATGCGGATTTGAGGTTCCAAGCCACCCCAAGAGCGAGATACGTCGGTCGACCAGGGGAATACCGAATAGCGTTGCAGACCAATAGTGCCGCCACGCATCAGTGTCATCAGTCGAGTTTCGGGATATTCCTCTTTAAACAGTTCGTAAATAATGCGGCTCCAATCGTTGCCGTAAAGATTATGATATTGGCGATTGGTAAGACCGTTGCAATGAATCATGCCGTCGGGATGAACTTCCGGTTCGCCGAGGTCGCCCCACCAACCGGTGATGCCTCCATCGGTGAGCTGTTTGTAGCGATTGCGAAGCCATTGGCGTGTTTCGGGATTCGAAACGTCGAGCATACCACCTTCGCCTACCCAGATAGTAACGTCTTTCACGTTGCCGAGCGAGTCGCGACCAAACATTCCGCGCGGGGCGAGATAGTTGTAGTTATCCAAGCCGCGGCCATTGCGCAATACGTAAGGCTGGGAAATGGTCACCAAGTTGATGCCGCGTGCTTTCAGGTCGGCGAGCATCTTCTGAGCATCGGGCCATTGCTCCGGATCCCAATCCAATCGGCCCATATCCTGTTCCTGGCCATACCAGTAAAGGTCGAGCACCATGCCATCCAGCGGGTAGCCTTCGCGGCGAAGTGTGTCGGCAACGCCGATAGTTTCAGCCTGCGTTTTGTAGCCATATTTCGAAGAAATATAGCCGAGAGCCCAGAAGGGGGGAAGCGCCTGACGGCCGGTAAGGCGGCCTACTTGCGTAGCCAATCCGGGCATTCCATTTGACGATCCGAAGAAATAATATGATAGAGAATATGGCGCTTCAGAAGCATACTCCAACGGATTTGAAGTTACTAACTCAGCGGCAGCATAGTCGTCGACCATAAATCCGAAGCCGTCGGGGGTTACCAATAGCGGCATCGTGATATTCATTTGGCGGATACGGGGGTCGTTGCCGGTGTAGCCGTAGTTCTGGCGATTATACATCACCAGTGTGTCGCCCACCAGGTTATAACGCAAGCCGCGTTCGCCACCGCCATAATACGCCTCGCCACCACCGATCGGTGTCAGCTTGAAGGTTTTGCGTCCTTTGGCGTCGGTAGAACGGCTACCATCATCGTAAAGCCCTTTCCCTTTTTCGGTCAGGGATACGGCGCCGGTAGTCTTATCAAGAGTGACGACAAGACCGTCGGGGGAGGTCATGACGCCGGAATATGGATTCTCAATAACATCGCCATTAAAGAAGCCATCATCTGCAACGACGAGTTTTGATTTTGCAGGTTCGTCGCCGGGAAGATAGTTGTCGACGCGGATAATGTTATTGGTGTAGGCAGTAACAACAACCGTACGTTTTTCCGGGCCGACATTTTCGGCACGCAGGGTGTGGGGAATGATAGCGCTGGGATCTACAACCTTCGGCTCGTTGGGGAGCCCGGCTGAAAGCGAAAACGCTGCCACCACTGCTGCCAATGCGGTGAATGTAAGTTTAAGTTTCATGGATAAGAAGGATATTTTATTGTATTATATGCAAAATCTGTAGACTCGCGCTTACGCCAACGACGAGATGCGAGCGATATATTTGCCAATGATGTCGAATTCGAGGTTTACGCGTGTGCCCTCGGTGATCCGGCAGAAGTTGGTATGTTCCATGGTGTAAGGAATGATAGCCACGCGGAACGAGTTGGGCGTAGAATCGCAAACCGTCAGCGAAACGCCGTTGACCGTAACCGAGCCTTTCTCAACGGTTACATATCCTTGGCGCGCCATCTCGCGATCTACATCATATTCAAATTTGAAATAGCAGGAGCCATCTACTTTCTCGAGTTCGGTGCAGACGGCGGTGCAGTCAACGTGTCCTTGAACGATATGACCATCGAGGCGGCCGTTCATCACCATGCAACGCTCAACGTTGACCAGGTCGCCAACCTTCAGGTCGCCGAGATTCGATCTACGGAGAGTTTCTTCGATAGCGGTAACGGTATAAGTGCCGTCGCCGGGGATTGCAACCACTGTCAAGCATACGCCGTTGTGGGCTACCGACTGGTCGATTTTGAGCTCGTCGGTAAACGAGCAACGCAATGTAAGATGGAGGTTGCCACCATCACGATTCAGAGCAGCAACAACCGCTGCCTCTTCTACAATTCCTGAGAACATGCTGATATTTTGTGGGTTTATTCAGCAAAGTTACTCAAAATCTACGAGAAAATCCCTAACTTTGCACCTCGAAACCTCCTGAATGTTAAAATAGATTACTCTAAATTGCCCCTTCATATTATTTTTCTATAAAAACTAGGGGTTAGTCAATTGTCGGATTTTAACGATTAAACTTAATCTTACTTTAGAGGTCATTACATCTGAACATAAACTATAATATTTACAGAGCAAAGTAGATATAGCAATAAATATGATGCGAACTAAAAGAGGTCTAATGATTTTACCGGGTATGTTGGCGGCCATGGCTGCATGGGCATACACGGTTTCCGGCGTTATCACCGACGAGCATGGTGAGCCGTTATCAGATGCCACTGTGCGCCTGCTAACGGTGCGCGATTCGGCTTTTGTTGTCGGAGGCATTGCTGACGCCAATGGCCACTATTCACTCTCGGGTGTGAACAAGGGAAATTATCTCATTGAGGCCAATTACATAGGTTACAACAAAGCGTATAATAGGGTATCGGTAAAATCCGGTTCGGTTAAGGCCGACACTCTGCGCCTGGGGTCTTCGTCGATTATGCTGGGCGAAGTCAGTGCGGTGGGTGTCAAGACGCCTATTAAGGTGATGACCGACACCGTTGAATTCAATGCCGATAGCTATAAGACTCAGCCTAACGCCGTAGTCGAAGACCTGCTGAAGCGCCTGCCGGGTGTGGAGGTTGACTCTGAAGGTAAGATTACCGCTAACGGTAAAGAGGTTACTAAAATTCTTGTAGACGGTAAGGAATTCTTTGCCGACGACCCCAAAGTTGCCTCGAAGAACTTGCCGGTTAACATGGTCGATAAACTTCAGGTTGTTGATCGCAAGAGCGACTTGGCTCGCTTGACCGGTGTTGACGATGGCGAAGAGGAAACCGTAATCAACCTGACCGTAAAGAAGGGTATGCAGAACGGCTGGTTCGGCACCGTAGAAGCCGGATATGGTACAGACGACCGCTATCAGGCGACTTTCAACGTTAACCGTTTCTGGAATGGTAACCAGTTGACCTTTATCGGTTCGGCAAACAACACTAACGAACTTGGCTTCACCGATGGTAACGGTAACCGTTTCCGTCGTTTTGGTGGCGACCAGGGTATCAACAACTCTCAGAGTTTCGGTGTGAACTTCAACGTTGGCAACGGTGAAATTCTGCGTGTCGGTGGTGACGTGATGTATTCACATACCAATCGCAATACAATCTCTCGCAAGAATCGTCAATATCTCTTCCCCGATTCAATTTCCTACGACAACTCCAGCTCCGACGCCACGGATAAAGGTCACAATGTGAGAGCCGATTTCCGTATCGAATGGAAGCCCGACTCGTTTAATACCTTTGATTTCCGTCCGCAGTTCTCCTACAACCAGAACGATAGCCGTTCACTTTCGGTCGACACGCTGTTTGCCGGCGAAGTAGGCATGCCGCAGGTTACCCGCTCTTTCAACTCCTCGAGCGCGAAGGGCACGAGCTATGAGGCCAGCGGTCGATTAATCTATAATCACAACTTCAAGAATCATCGCGGTCGTGCATTCTCGTTGATGGCTAACTATAGCTTCTCTAATGTGAATGAAGACGACAATGCTCTCTCTTACAACCATTTCTATCGTATTCTCAATCAGATGGGCAACGACTCCATCGACCTATATAACCAGTATACCGACAACCATACATGGTCGAACAACGTATCGGCACGCGTGAGCTGGACCGAGCCTCTCGGCGACGTGAAGAAGGGTAACTTCCTTACGTTCAGCTATCGCATTCAGTATCGCTGGAACAATGCTGATAAGCTGGTTTATCGTCAGCTCCCGGTCGACCCGTATAATATCGGTGAGAACGCCTACGATGCGCTCCTCGGTCAGCAGGAATATGTAGATTCGCTATCCAATAGCTTCCGCAACAACTTCATGACGCAGGATATCCGTGTTGGTTATAAGAAGGTGTCAAAGATGTATAACCTCGAAGTAGGTGCATCGGCGGTCCCCTCAATGTCGAAATCTACCAACCTGATTAACGGCGCAAAGAGTATCCCTGAACGTTGGGTTTGGAACTTCGCTCCGTTTGCCCGCTTCCGCTATAAGTTTGATCAGCAAAGCTCGTTGAACTTTAACTATATGGGTCGTTCATCCCAGCCCTCAATGACGCAGTTGCAGCCGGTTGCCGACTACTCAAACCCGCTGAACATCGTTATAGGTAACCCCTCGTTGAAACCGACCTTTAGCCATAACATTCGCTTGCGCTTCCAGAAGTTCAATCCTTCAAACCAAAGCTCAATCATGTCGATGGCTGATGCGCAGGTTACTCAGAACTCGATTATCTCGCGCACTATCTACGACGCAACCTCCGGTGGTCGTACAACCACCTACGAGAACGTCAATGGTGTTTGGAATATGCGCGTCATGAATATGTACTCGCTGCCGTTCGGTAGCTCGAAGCAATGGAGCTTCAACAACAACGTGTTCGTGATGTTCACCCAAACCGTCGGCTTTAACAACGGTGAACGCAACCGCTCGCAGAACCTGTTGATTGCGGAATCCCCCTCGCTGGCATTCCGCCCCAACAACCTCGAATTAGAGGTGCGCCCCTTCTATCGTGTCAGCAAAACGATGAACTCGCTCCCATCGGTTTCAACTCCGACAGTCCACACCTATGGCGGCGGTTTCAACGGCACATATTACACCCCCTTCGGCGTTGTACTTGCAACCGACCTGAACTATAATGCTTCGAAAGGTTATTCAGCCGGATATGACCAAAACGAATGGATGTGGAATGCATCAATTTCATATCAGTTCCTTGGCGGCAAGTCGGCAACCTTAATGCTCAAGGTTTACGATATTCTCCAGCAAAAGCAGAATATCCAGCGCTCGGTAACCGCCAACTATATCGACGACTCGGAATATAACTCTCTGACTCGCTACTTTATGGTGACCTTTACCTACAAGTTCAACACCTTCGGTAAGGGTAACGAACCCTCCTCACGCAACAACCGTTGGGATGGCCCCGGCGGTCCCGGTGGAGGTCCCGGTGGCCCTGGTGGAGGTCCCGGCGGTCCCCGATAATCCTCGCACTTTAGTTTATACACTTGCATAAGAGAAAAGAGAGGCATAGGAGCGTTCAAGTTCTTATGCCTCTCTTTCGTTTCTGCGATTGGCTGTTTCAGCTCCCGGCGGCATTGTCGACTTTGTGACCAGTAATTCCGCGACTTGCAAGAGCCCGGCAAAACCCATGTCGCTTGCATAATCCCCGGGAATTTTGTAACTTTGCAAGCAAATTATCAGGCAGTTAGCCTCATCTTCTCTTAATGAGATACGTTATCTTTAGATTATAGAAAGGTATTTTAGGTTGAAAAGATTTGTTTTTGGCAAACCGGACGTTCCTTCGTTAGGCGTGTCACTTATTCCAATGATTGTTCTTTTAGTAGCATTACCCGGCATAATCATTATGCGCGGCGCTGACGCTGTTGCGGATTTCGGCCCCTGGATTTTGCTACTTTGTTCGATAATATCCGTTGGGTTGGCGGCTATTGGTGGCACGGCTACCAAGCGCGGCTTGCGATTAGGTTTCTATCGTAGCGCTGTGCAGATTCTGCCGGCAGTCCCTATCCTGATTTGCATCGCGATGATCGCCACAACCTGGATGGTTTCGGGCGTTGTCCCTACGCTGATTTGCTATGGCCTGCAGATTCTATCTCCGCGATTGTTCTTGATGCTGACCTGCATGGTGTGCGCTTTGATTTCGGTATTAACCGGTAGCTCATGGACCACGATTGCAACGATTGGTGTCGCGTTTATGGGGATTGGCGAAGTGATGGGCTATGGCGAGCCTTGGATTGCCGGTGCGATTATCTCCGGTGCCTATTTCGGCGACAAAGTTTCGCTGCTTAGCGATACTACGGTCGTAGCCTCTTCGGCAGCCGGCGTTGACCTTTTCCGCCATATCCGTTATCTGATGGTCACTACAGTGCCATCCATTCTGATTGCGCTGCTGGTCTATCTTTTAGTGGGATTGCTGGGCAATTCCTCGGCTGATGCTGTTAATGCCGGCACGTTTACCGAGGCTATTCACGGCTGTTTTAATGTTACACCGTGGGTGCTTGTCATCCCCGCTCTGACCGTACTGATGATCGTAATGCGAATTCCAACCTTGCTCGTGCTTTTTATCGGCGCCATGCTCGGTGCAGTAGGTATTTTTATTTTTCAACCACAATTCAATAAGAGTATTCTCGATGTAGCCACTTCGCTTTGGAGCGGCTCGGAATTCTCAACAGGCATCACCTCCCTTGATAACCTTACTGCTACCGGTGGCATCCTTGGCATGGGATCCACTATTTTCCTGGTGCTATGCGCTATGATTTTCGGGTCGGCAATGATCGGCACCGGTATGTTGAATCGCATTACAGCTGCGTTTACGGCATCATTGCGCAAGCGCACCTCTATTGTTGGGGCAACCGTTGGCAGCGGTCTGGCGATGAACTGCCTGACCGCCGACCAGTATTTGTCACTGATTATTACGGGGAATATGTATCGCGGACTTTATCGCCGTTTCGGTCTGGAAGCCCGCCTTCTGAGTCGCACAATGGAGGATTCGGTTTCCGTAACCTCCGTACTGATTCCGTGGAACTCGTGCGGCGTTACGCAATCAACGGTCTTAGGGGTGTCAACCTTGGTATATGCTCCGTTCTGTATTTTTAATGTGTTGTCCCCTCTGATGTCGTTAATCGTGGCGTATACCGGCTATCGTATCCCCAAAAATACCAAGTAGCTCCTAATCGCTTATTTCAGGCGTACAATTAGCCGGGCGTCTGAGCCGGTTGTAGCTGTCAGCGATGTGTTGAGCGTAATCGGGAATTCAATGCCTACAGAGGCCGGCAAAATGATATCCCCGCTCTTCAGCATCGAATAGCGGCTAATTAGGGCTACGGTGTCTTCGATATGTAGTTGCTCAAGGTTGACGTCGGCATGGAGCTGGGCGGGCAGATCGCTTGTCGCCGCGATGTCGCTTCCTTCAATGGCCTCCAGAGTTGCAGCTATCAGCAACTTTTCGCCGGGGGTATATGAGAATTCTTCCCCTAAGGTTATCGCGCCGTCAAAGCTGTCGTTAAGTGAGTTGAGCTCTTGCATATCAGCAGGGCGCAGCAGCGCTACCAACGATAGCGATTTGATATATCTGTCGGCAAAGCGTGCGGCGATAAATTTCCCCAAGCGACCTATATGGATAGCCGGACGCACCTCTACAATCCATCCCTCACGCGCGAAATCGGGCACGAAGGCCGGGCGGTTGTTGCGATTGGCAGCCGAGTCGGCAATGAGCCTTACCGGTAGCGGTGTTGACGGGCAACTGTCGGGCGTAAGAAGGGCCTCGGCAGCGCTTTTTGGCCATGATTCGGCCTTACGATCTATCCTGAAAATTTTCATTTTCCCCCTATTGAAATAACATCCTGTTATACATTACCGCCAAATGGGCATAGATGGATGTGTTGGTGATTACAATCCCTTCCGGCGCCTGAATTCGGTAAGGTGTGAAGTTCCAAATCGCTTTCAGCCCGGCTTCGATAATCGCGTTGGCAACATCCTGGGCGTATTCTACCGGCACGGTTACGATGCCGATTTCTGCTTCGAGCGAGGCGGCTTTCTCTTTTAAGGTTGCAACATCAAACACCGGGATTCCTTCCAGAGAGCTTCCGATAATCGATGGATTTACGTCAAAACCGGCTACGATTTCCAAGCCGTAGTTGGTCAGACCGGAGTCTTGGAGCAAGGCTCGTCCCAGCGAACCTACACCGATAATTACGGCGCGATGGCGCTTCTTGAATCCGAGAAATTCGGTGAGTTTCTGCTCAAGGAGGGCTACTTCATAGCCGATACGTGTTTTCCCTTTTATATCGAGAAATGATAAATCTTTGGCAATCTGCGAGGCATCGACATTAATCCCTTTTGCGATTCCCGTAGAGGAGACATACTCTACCCCTCGCTCCTTAAGGAGACTGACATACGCCAAGTACCACGGCAAACGGCGTAGCGCGGGTTCAGGGATTAAATCACGAAGTTTATCGAGCATTTCTTTTTTTTACCTTATTTAGCCGGAGAGCCTTAGGGAAGCGTCTCCGAAAAGTTGTCTGCAAAGTTACGCATTTTTCGGAATATTCCCAATCTTCTTTGGAGCTTCAGGGGGATATGATATGCGACCATGATACATCGACCGCAATCGTTTGATAAATGTGTCTTTTATTAAGCCGATATCACGGAAGGATAGGGGGGATTCGTCGTGGTAGCCGGATGTAACTTGTAGGTTGATGAGCTTGTCGACCAGGGCTTTTATGGCGGCTTCGGAATGGTCGGTCAGGGAGCGTGACGCGGCTTCTACCGAGTCGGCCATCATCAGCAACGAGGCCTCGCGGGTTTGGGGATTCGGACCGGGATAGCTGAACGGTGTCGGATCTATTTCTTCGTCGGGATGGGCTTGTTGCTCTTTGATGTAGAAATATTTCGCAGTGCCTTTGCCGTGGTGCTGCAGGATGAAATCTTTGATTACAGCCGGCAGTTTTGCCTTTTCAGCGCGTTTCACGCCTGCGGTTACATGGCTGATAATGATGCGGGCGCTCTGGGCGGGCGATAGGGCATCGTGGGGGTTGATGCCATACTGGTTTTCGGTGAAGAA
Source organism: uncultured Alistipes sp. (assembly GCA_964556875.1). Lineage (GTDB taxonomy): Bacteria > Bacteroidota > Bacteroidia > Bacteroidales > Muribaculaceae > UBA7173. Next base: position 1,915 of record CAZKYD010000076.1, on the reverse strand, counting down.
GGCGGGGTTCTCAATCTTGCCGATATCATGATAGAGCGCGGCGGCTCTAACGAGCTGAACGTTGGCACCGATTTTATGCGCAGCTTCCGAAGCTAGGTTGCTGACTTCCATAGAGTGTTGGAAGGTGCCGGGACATTCGCGCGACAGGTCGCGTAGCAAGGGGTTGTTGATATCTGAGAGCTCTACGAGGGTCACTACCGATGTGAAGCCAAATATCTTTTCGAGGATGAATATCAGGATATAGGCGAACGAAATCAGCACAGCGTTGATGGCAAAGTAGCCTACAATCTTCCACGACATGGAACTGATGTCGCCGGCGGTCATCATCTCTATTGCGATATAGCCGATTACGTAGGTTACGAATGCTAACAGCGCTGAGCGTAGCAGCTGGCTACGTTTTGACAGCTCTTTCAGCGAGAAGATTACTACCGTGCCGGCGGTGATTTCTATGAAGACAAATTCCAGCTGGAAGGTTGCCAATACGGCGCAGAGGAGCACTTCCAGGATGTACGCAAAGTAGGCGGTGCGGGCATCGGCCAATGCTTGGATTACGATCGGCAGAATCGCTAACGGCACGATATATAGCCCCGATGTGAAGGCTATCGACATTACTGCGGAGAATACGAAGAAGACTACCATCATCAGCACGATGGCAAAGATCATTTTCTCGGAGTTGAGCTGCTCGGGGGAATATAGGCGGAAAAAGAAGTAGAGCAGGGCGAAGATGCCTATTACGAAAATCGTCTGCCCGACGTTGGTATATATCTGCCAATTTCGATTGCTGCGGCCCGATTTTTCGATGGCTTGTTCGTAGCTTTGCAGGATTTCAAACAACTGTGGCGAGACGCGGTCGCCTCGGTCGATGATGCGCTCTCCCTGCTGTATCACTCCGATGGCTGCCACGATAGGCTGGATAAGGCTTTCGCGATATTGCTGGGTGGCTTCTGTGTCTTCAACGATGTTCGGGTTGAGGAGGTTTGCGAGGTTGAGCTGCTGGATAGCGGCACGCTCTGAGCTGTCGTGGAAAAGGCTATCGATATAGACATAAGCATCGCGTTGCGAGAGAAAATCCTTAGTAGAGCGTGTCTCGGAAACGTTGTTGACGTTGAACCGCACTTCCGGGAGTTCGCCTCGAGCGATGATGGCGGAGGTGTTGGCGTCGATAATTCCCCCTTCATATAGCTGCGTAATGGCTGAGGATAGGCGGCGGCGAGTGGCTTCGGTAAGCGTTTTGTTGCTTTTTACGGCTTCGAGCACTTTCGTGCGTGCCGAATTATCTACTTTGAAAATCGGCACCAGTTCGCGGTCGATGCTGTCGATCATCTGGTTGATGGTCGCTGAATCGCGATAGACAGGGATGTCGAACGGCGCAGTCAACAATTCATACCCCCACGGGCGGTTGAGCTCGTAGTAATATTTATGTTTGCCGTCGCCCGGCATGAAGTAGACCACGATGATTGTGGCTACCAAAAATATCAGCGCTAAATACGCGAAATGCTTCGATGGCTTTTTCATTATGGCAAAATTAAAAAATCTCTGAAAAAACACCAAGCCTTATCGCTTATTTTTACGCAGTTAACGCAAAAATGGGGATAAAAAACGTCCGGCATAGCATTGCAACGTGCAACGCTATGCCGGAACGGGATTCTTTTTGAAAACAGAGGTTATGCCTCAGCTTCGGGGGTTACGTTGATGAAACGGCGACCTTCTTTACCTTGTGTGAAGACTACAGTGCCGTCAACAAGTGCGTAAAGAGTGTGGTCTTTGCCCATACCCACGTTCAGGCCGGGGTGATGAACAGTACCACGCTGACGCTTGATGATGTTGCCTGCCTTAGCCTTCTGGCCACCGAAAATTTTTACACCGAGTCGTTTGCTTTCTGACTCGCGGCCGTTCTTAGAACTACCTACACCTT
>CAZKYD010000075.1:0-12031 GCA_964556875.1 uncultured Alistipes sp. | reverse complement strand
GCGTTATCCGCGACGGTATCGTGCGCTACACCGGTGCCCTCGGTTCGCTCAAGCGATTCAAAGACGATGCCAAGGAAGTTGTTGCCGGACTGGAATGCGGTCTGTCAATCCAGGGCTACAACGACATCGTGGCTGGCGATATCATCGAAGGCTTCGAAGAAATCGAAGTTGCTCGCGCCCTCTAATGATAGCTCATATCAATATAGGCTCCAATATCGGCGACAGCCGCTCGGTTATCGAGCGGGCTGTCGCCGCTGTTTTTGCGCTATCCGAAGGATCGACTCGCCGCTCGGCCTACATTGAGAGTGAGCCGTGGGGCTTTGAGTCGCCAAATATGTTTCTGAATATCGGGGTGGAAATCGAATCGACGCTCCCGCCGCTGGTGCTCCTGGCTAAACTTCAAGAGATAGAAAAGTCGATATCCCCTGCCTCTCACCGCAATCCCGACGGCAGCTATCGCGACCGAGTTATCGACCTCGACTTGATTTTTTACGGCGATATTGAGCTACATACTCCCCGGTTAACCCTGCCGCACCCTCATGCCCCGGAGCGCCCCTTTGTAATCCAACCTATCCGCGAGTTGCATCCCGCCGCGCCCTTCTGCCCCGCCTTCCTCGCTTCCTGGCTTAAATAGGAACATCAGAAAATAAACGACGCCCGAATCAGGTAATGAAGCCTGATTCGGGCGCTGTTTATCTTGTAGGCTAATCAGCCGCGGGGATTACAGAGTGACGGTGATTGACTGCTTGCCGGGCTTGTAAGCGACGAAGGTCGGGGCATCGGCTTTTTGCTTACCGTTGGGGTTGAGAACCGTGATGGTGTATTCAGCATCGCGGAACTTGCGTACAACGGTAAACTCTTTCATCGTGGCGGGGAGGCAGGGATTGATAACCAAACCATCATATGTGGGCTGGATGCCGAGGATAAACTGAGTGATGGTCAGCCAGTTCCATGCGGCGGTGCCGGTCAGCCAAGAGTTCTTGGCTTCGCCGGGTTTGGGAGATTCCTTGCCGGCCAGACACTGAGCATAGACATAGGGCTCGGTGCGATGGAGCTTCTGGTCTTCGATCCAGGAGGGAGCGATCTTTGTGTAATGTTCCCAAGCATCGTTACCACGTCCGCAGAGCGTTTCGCCGATGATTACCCAGGGGTTGTTGTGGCAGAAAATACCGCCGTTTTCCTTGTAGCCCATGGGGTAGGACGATTGTTCGCCGAGTTCGATATGATAGCGGGTATAAGCCGGGAAATTCAATACCATGCCATGCTCGCTGTCGAGAAGTTCCTTCACGGAGTCGAGAGCGCGTTCGGGCATATTCTCCTCCTTACCGATTTCAGCCATAGAGCACCAGCCCTGGCTTTCGATAAAGATTTTACCTTCCTCGTTTTCGTGAGAACCGATCTTGTTGCCGAAGAAGTCGTAGGCGCGGAGATACCATTCGCCGTCCCAGCCGTGAGCCTTAACGGCGGCTTCCATGTCGGCAATATGCTTTTCGGCTTCGGCAGCCTCGTCGGCATTGCCGGTAACCTTGCAGAGCTCGGCAAATTCCTTACCGCAGTAAACGAACAGGCCGGCAATCATCAGCGATTCAGCCTTGCTACCTTCGGTTTTGTTCTCAGTGGTCTGGAACGATTCGTTGGGGTCGTTAGAGAAGCAGTTGAGGTTGAGGCAGTCGTTCCAATCGGCGCGACCGATTAGGGGGAGTCCGTGAGGGCCAAGGTTGTCAACAACGTGGCGGAAGCTTACACGCAGGTGTTCCATCAGGGTAACTTCCGAGCCTTCAACATTGTCGAAGGGCACCATCTCGTTGAGGATAGAGAAGTCGCCGGTCTCCTTGATGTAGGCAACCGTGCCGAAGATAAGCCACATCGGGTCGTCGTTAAAACCGCCGCCGATGTCGTTGTTGCCTCGTTTGGTGAGGGGCTGATACTGGTGGTAGCAACCGCCGTCGGGGAACTGAGTGGAGGCGATGTCGATAATACGCTGGCGCGCACGCGACGGAACCTGGTGAACGAAGCCAACCAGGTCTTGGTTAGAATCGCGGAAGCCCATGCCTCGGCCGATGCCTGATTCAAAGAAGCTGGCAGAACGGGAGAAGCAGAACGTAATCATACACTGATACTGGTTCCAGATGTTCACCATGCGGTCGAGGCGAGGATCCTCGCTCTTCACAGAGAACTTGTTGAGGAGCTCATCCCAGGTGGCATTCAGCTCGGCGAATGCCTGGTCAACGGCCTCAACGGTAGAGAAACGGTTAATCAGAGCTTTAGCCTTAGTCTTGTTGATAACGGCGTAGCTTTCCCATTTTTCGTCTTCAGCGTTTTCTACATATCCGAGGATAAACACGAAGTCTTTGCTTTCACCGGGCTTCAGCTCAACCTCTAAATAGTGGGAAGCGATGGGGCTCCATCCGTGAGCAACGCTGTCGGCGCTATGTCCGGCGAGCACTGCCTGAGGCGCTTCAAAGCCGTTATACATGCCGATAAACGATTCGCGATCGGTGTCGAAGCCTTGAATAGGCTGGTTTACCGAGTAGAAAGCGTAGTGGTTACGACGTTCGCGATATTCAGTCTTGTGGTATAAAGTGCTACCGTCGATTTCAACTTCGCCGGTAGAGAGGTTGCGCTGGAAATTCTCCATATCGGTCGACGCATTCCACAGACACCATTCCAAGAACGAGAAAAGCTTCAGGCGCTTGGGTTTGTCGGTAAGGTTGCGCAGGGTGACCTTCTGGATTTCGGCCCATGTGTCTTGAGGAACGAACGAGAGCACCGAAGCCTCAACGCCGTTTTTCACACCGGTAAGGCGAGTGTAGCCCAGACCGTGGCGACATTCATAGCTGTCTAACGGAGTTTTACAGGGTTTCCAACCGGGATTCCAAACGCAGTTGTCCTCGTCAACGATGTAGAAGTATTTGCCGCCATTGTCCATGGGGACACCATTGTAGCGGTAGCGGGTAATGCGACGGAACTTAGCATCCTTGTAGAAAGAGTAGCCACCCCCCGTGTTACTAACCAGCGAGAAGAAATCTTGATTGCCGAGATAGTTAATCCAAGGGAAAGGAGTGTCAGGGACGGTGATAACAAATTCGCGAGCCTTGTCATCAAAATGGCCGTATGTCTGATTTTTCATTTAACTTTTGGTTATCTAAGGTTAAAGTTTGCCTTATTTTTTCGATTTTTATATTGCCGGAGAGAAAGTCTTTATAGCCCACAAAAGTAATAGAACTTGGCGATATCTCCACCACAATATCAAAAAAAAATAACGCGATTTGGTTGATTTATGATTTTTTTAGTATCTTTACACGCTAATTCAGTCCTTACCGGGCATTTTGATGAAGCACAAGCTTTTGCAGAGCATTTTTTAGACCTTATCAAACGATGTATCTGTAAACTAACGAAATCTAATAATCAAACTATAGTTTTATGAAATTCAAGCTGTTTCTATTGATGCTGTTATCGGCATCCATCCCCGCTGTCGCCCAAACGGCAGCCGTGACGGGTGTGGTAGTCGATGCCGGCACAGGTGCGCCTATCTCAGGTGCTACCATTTCAATTCAGGATCAGGGAATCACCGTCACCACTGGCCCCGGTGGCGATTTCAGGATCTCAACCGCACGCCCCGGCGAAGCTGTGCTTACGGTTTCTGCTCCGGGATACTCAAATGGCGCAACTCAGGTTCGCTTATATAACGACCAGAACGTAAGCGCCGGAAATGTAATCATCGTTGCTGAAGACGACAACGAATTCACCACCTTCAACGAAGAGAACAACAACGAAATTCTCGTTGATGAATCAATGCTCGAAGATGAAGAAGGAAACAGCCAAACCGTAACCGCCCTTTCAGGCGCCAGCGATAACATCTACTACAAGTTTACTCGCTACGGTTATTCACCGCTTTATAGCAACTACCGTGGTATCGGTTCCCGCTACCAGGAAACCTACATCAACGCCTTGCCGATGAACGACATTATCCGTGGCGGATTCTCCTTCTCGCAGCTCGGCGGTATGACCTCTCGCGCATTCCGTAACAACACCTCTACCGTAGGTATGGGCGCTGCTTCGTATGGCTTCGGCGGTCTGGCAGGTTCGCAGAACTTCAACACCATCACCGACACCTATGCTCCCGGCTTCAACGGTTCGCTTGCTTACACCAATTCAAACTATAACTACCGCGCGATGGCAACCTACTCTACAGGTTTGACCTCAAACGGCTTTGCATTTACAGTTTCAGCTATCGGCCGTTATGCCGACGAAGGTGTAACCCCCGGTACATTCTATAACTCAGGCGGTCTGTTCATGTCGCTCGAAAAAGTTTTCGACAAAAAGAACTCACTGACCTTGACCGCATGGGGCGCCCCCACTCAGTATGCCAACGGCAAAGCTACCACTCAGGAAGCTTACGACCTTGCCGGCGACAACCTCTATAACCCCTCATGGGGCTGGCAGTCAGGCAAAAAACGCTCCGACAATATCCGCGAAAAATTTGACCCCACAGTGATGCTCACTTGGCTCCACAAAGGCGAAAAGACCACACTTACCACCTCTGCCGCTTTCCGTTGGGTAAACTTCGCTCGTACACGTCTGAACTACTATAAAGGTAACGACCCCAAGCCCGACTACTACAAGAACCTCCCCTCCTATTTCACAGAAAACCAGGATACTCCCGATTATAGCCTCTATAACTACTACGCTGACCTCTGGACCAACAACTATAACAACATCCAGCAGATCAACTGGGACGCAATGTATCAGGCCAACTACCTGAACAACATTTCGAACCAAGGCCTCGCTGACGCCGATAAGACAGGTTCAAGCTACATCCAGCAGATGGAGCACTCTAACCAGTTCAACTTCATCGTTGGTACAAACCTCAACCATCGCTTCAGCGACAATATCACCTTGCAAGGTGGTTTGAACTACAACTACACTCAGACCTCTGAGTACATGACCATCCGCGACCTCCTCGGCGGCGAATTCTGGGTTGACGTTGACCCCTTCTCCGACCGCGATATGTATGACCCCACCGCCAGCACCGACATCCTTCAGAACGACCTCGACCATCCCAACCGCCGCGTTGTTAAGGGCGATCGTTTCGGCTACGACTACAACATCTACGCTATGAAGGCTCAGGCTTGGTTGCAGAACCAGCACAACTACGCTCACTGGGATATCAACTACGGCGTATCATTCTCTTACGAAAACTTCTACCGTTACGGCCACATGCGCAACGGTCGTGCTCCTCAGAACTCACTCGGCAAGTCGAAGACTCTCGACTTCGAAGACTACTCAGTTAAGGCCGGTATCACCTACAAGCTCGACGGCCGTAACTACTTCACCGTTAACGCTCAGTATGCTACCGAAGCTCCGCTGGTATCTGACGTTTACATCTCGCCCCGTATTAAGGACACCACTATCGACGATCCCAAATCACAGAAAACCCTCTCGGTTGACGGCCAGTATAGCTGGAACTACCGTCGCTTCCGTGGTACTATCGGCGCTTACTTCATCAACATGAGCGACGCCGTAGAGCGTATGGGCTTCTATGATGAATCGCTCAACACCTATACCAACTTCGCTCTTAGCGGCGTTAAGCGCCAGTATAAGGGTATCGAACTCGGTATGGCTTACAAGATTCTCCCCTCGCTGACCGCAAGCTTCGCCGGTACATACGCCAAATTCCAATACAAGAACAACCCCATGGGTATGCGTTCGGTTGAAAACGGTTTGTATGCCGACTCTTACCAGCAGGTTTACCTCAAGAACTACACTTGCACATCAACTCCTCAGCTCGCCTTCAATATCGCATTAGACTGGCAAGCTCCGAAGATGTTCTTCGTTAACGTTAACGCATCCTACTTAGCTGAATACTACGTAAAGCTCGCTTATCCGTTCCACGAACAGATGTCTGATATCTGGACCGTAGCAAGCAATGTTGATGAAGTTCAGAGCATCATCAACTCCTACGCTGACCAGCCCAAGCTCGACAACCAATGGGTTCTCAACGCTTCTGTAGGTAAGCTCATTTATCTCACTCGCAAACTCTCGCTGAACCTTAATCTCTCTGTTTCCAACATCCTTAACAACAAGGATTTGGTTATCAACGCCTTCCAGCAGAGCCGCGTCGACACCAAACGCTACAACGTAAACGCTTACCCCACCAAGCTCCAGTATGCTCAGGGTATCAAGGTTTACTTCAACGTTGGTGTACGATTCTAAGATATTCACCACACCTCTTAACGAACATCCAAAGAAATGAAAAAATCAATTCTATATATCGCGACGCTGCTCCTCGCTGCCGTAGGTTTCTCTGCCTGCGACGACGACAAGGCGATACCGCCGGTTACTGTTCCCGGTGAGGATCAAGTGCGTCCGGAGGTTACTTCTACCATCCTCGAGTTGAAGCAAGCCTTCTATAATAGCTCTACCAACAACTATGCTACCGAAGTCGGCGAAAAAGAAGACGGCTCCCACTATGTAATCTGTGGTACCATCGTTTCCTCCGACGAAGTTGGTAATATCTATAAGAACCTCATGATTGAGGACGAAACCGCCGGCTTGACCATTTCGGTTAACCAGTCGGACCTCTATGAAAGCTATAAAATCGGTCAGAAAATCGTAGTCGACGCTACAGGCCTCTATATGGGCGCTTACGGTAACTGCATGCAGCTCGGCACCGAGCCCGCCTCCGGCAAGGCTTATCCCGGCCGTATCGAAGAAGACGATTTTACCGCCCACGCATGGTGTTACGGCTTCCCCGGTTCTGTAGAACCCGAAGTTGTCACTGTTGAGCAGATTCAGAATCTCTACAACAACCGTACTGACGATCCCGCTGCGTTCTTGGCAATGCAGAGCCGCTACGTGATCTTTAAGGATATGGAATTTGCTGATGCAGGCGAACCTATCGCTGTTCAGGGCTCTTCAACCAGCCGCTACGCCAACGACGCTGCCGGCAACAAGGTGCAGCTCTACAACTCGGGCTACTCCGACATTTGGGCAAACACCCTTCCCTTCGGCACCGGTAACATCAGCGGTATCCTTTCATTCTACAGTCGCGAATGGCAGCTGCTCATTATCGACATGGATTCATTCCAGGGCTTCTCCGGCGCCGGCTCGGCTACAGAGACGATCTTCTCTGAAACATTCGCATCCAGCGAAGGCGACTTCACTATCGTTAATGAATCAATCGGTACGCTCAGCTACGTTTGGAAGTCAACTCCCACCTACTCTTGTATGACCGCATCGGCTTACGCTAACAGCACCAACAACGAAGCTTCGTCTTACCTGGTTTCTCCCGAAATCGACCTGACAAGCTACACCGCTGCTACCGCTCAGTTCGAACAAGCGCTCAATAAGTATGCCTCCATCGAAAACGCTAAGCAGGAAGCCCTCTTCCAAGTTAGCACCGACGGCGGTACAACCTGGGAAACACTTACCATCCCCTCTTATCCCGAATCGCTCTCATGGACCTTCACCTCTACCGGCAAAATCGATCTTTCCGGTTACGTCGGCAAGAAGGTTAAGTTAGCATTCCACTACACATCAAACACTTCAAGCGCCGGAACCTGGGAGGTGAAGAACCTTAAGGTTACAGGCTCGAAGTAAGTCAACCACTCCAGTCACGAATCAAAATGAAAGCTATAAAAAATCTAACTTTCGGGCTGTTGGCCGTTGCCGCTATTGCCGGCTTCTCGGCTTGCCAGGATAACATTGACGAACCTTCGTTGGTTGGCGATGTGCCCGTGGCTACTCTACAGTCCAACTCAACTATTCTCGAAGTTAAAGAGAAGTTCTGGAAAAGCGAGACCCCTTATTGCGATACCATCGGTACGAAAGAAAACGGTGAACACTATATCGTAAAGGGTCGCGTTATCTCGAACGACTACGCCGGCAACATCTATAAGTCGATCTACATCCAGGATGAAACCGCTGCGCTGCCCTTCTCGGTAAACCAATACAACCTCTACCTCACCCTGCGTGTTGGCCAGGAAGTTGTTGTTGACCTCACCGGTATGTATATCGGTCGTTACGGCGGTCTGGAGCAGATGGGTTATCCCCAGTGGAGCGCAAGCAACAATGCTTATCAGCCCACCTTCATGCAGCCTGAAATTTTCAAGGCTCACTATGAACTCAACGGTCTGCCCGAACCCGAAAAGGTTGACACTATCCTGATCTCCTCGATTGCCGACCTCGCTTCTCACGCTACCGATGCCGAATATCTGCAGAAAATGCAGGGTCAGCTTGTGCGCATCAACAACATCGCGTTCAACCAGACCGAAGACGGTGTGCTTGGTTCATATCACGAAAACGTTAACACCTACATCACCGACGATTCCGGCACACAGACCTTGACAATCCGTACATCCGGCTACTCAAACTTCTGGAACCACGAAATCCCGACCGAACGTGGCGACGTTGTTGGTATCCTCGGTTACTATCTTTCTACCTCCGACACCGCAAGCTCATGGCAGCTTACCCTCATCGACTCTGACGGCTTGATGAACTTCGGCAATCCTACTCTGCCCGAAGGCATCCAGACTAACCCCTACAGCGTAGATCGCGCCGTAGAACTTGAAAAGGCCGGCACCTCAGCTACCGGTTGGGTTGAAGGTTACATCGTAGGTACCGTTGCTCCCGAAGTTGAAAATATCACTTCTGCTTCTCAGATCGAATGGGGCGCTGACGCAACCCTTGCAACCTCGGTTGTTATCGGCCAGACAGCTTCCAGTCGTTCGCTCGACGAATGTCTCGTAATTCCTCTGCCCCAGAACTCGGTAATGCGTAACTATGTAGCCTTGGCTAACCATCCCGAAAATCTCGGCAAGAAGCTCGCCGTTTACGGTTCGCTCGAACGCTATATGGGCGCTTACGGTGTGACCGGAAATAAGGGTACTGCTTCAGAATTTACCCTCGAAGGCGTTGATATCGTAGTTGGCGGTACAGGTACGGAAGACGATCCCTATGCCGTTAGCAAGATTATCGAAATGAATCCCACTTCAACCACTGAAGGTGTTGAAACCGGAATTTGGGTAAGCGGTTACATCGTAGGTTACTACGCTAACTACACAGCCAACTTCACCGCTTCCGGAGCCGTTAATGCCAACGTACTGTTAGCAGAATCTGCCGACGTTACCGATAAGGCCGCTTGTATTGACATCCAGCTCCCCTATGGCTCTGTTCGTGAAGCTCTCAACCTACTCGACAACCCCGGTATGCTTGGTGCACAGGTAATGGTTTACGGTGATGTTATGAAGTATAACTCTATGCCCGGTATTAAGAATACAACCCAATATAAGGTACTCACTGAAGGCACAGGCGGCTCAGGTAGCGGCAGTGGCAGCGGCTCCGACGATGCTCTCTCAAGCCTCAGCGAAGATTTCGATGCGTCAACCTCTATCCCCTCAGGATGGAAGAACGTGCAGGTTGAAGGCAACAAGTCGTGGTATATCAAAACTTATAGCAACAACAACTATGCTACGATGACAGGCTATAATGGCACTGCTCCCTTCGATTCTTGGTTGATTTCTCCCGCCATTGACCTCTCAAAGGTTTCTTCGAAGACACTTTCGTTCAGCTCGCAGGTGAATGGCTATGGCTCAACCACCTCCAATATGGAAGTTTATGTGCTGACCTCTAACGCTCCCGCAACAGCATCGAAGACCAAACTGAACGCAAAGTGGGCTGAAGCTCCTGCGTCGGGCTACTCTTCGTGGGCTGAATCAGGCAGCGTTGATCTCTCGTCGTTCTCAGGCGTTGTTTATATCGGTTTCCGCTATAGCGCAACCACCGATAGCAACTACGCAACCTGGTGTATCGACAACGTCTCTATCCCCGCTAAATAAACTATTCCTTGATTATTAGCGAATCTTAGCGCCTTGCGCTATTCAAACAGTTTACTCAGATTGCAGGCATTCGCCTGCAATCCCCCTTATAAAAATCCCGAGCTTTGCCTCTCGCATTGCTCGGGATTTTTCTGTTTCGTTCAGAAAATGTGTATGGCGGCCGAACTTTCGTCCTGTTTTTGTGTGAGATTTCAGAACTTTCGTTCAGAAAATGTGTATGAAACGCTTGACTTTCGTTCTGTTTTTGTGTATATTTGCGGTGATTTTCGTTCATAAAATGTGATTGAAAGGAGATAACCATGAATAGAGATGCTATAAATCAGCTTGTTAAGTGGAAAAATTCCGCAAGGCGTAAACCGCTAATTGTTGAGGGCGTTCGACAGGTCGGGAAAACTTGGCTTGTCAAGGAGTTTGCATCGCTGTATTATAAGAATATAGCGTATGTCAATTTTGAAGAGCAGGTTTATTTGCGCAATCTATTCGAGGCTGATTTTGATGTTGAGCGAATTTTGACAGCCATAAGTGCTGCCACTCATCAAAAGTATGTCCCCGGCGAAACATTGATTTTCTTGGATGAACTTCAAGAGGCAACCAACGGAATTACAGCTCTAAAATATTTTAATGAGAATTTATCGGAGCATCATGTTATTGCTGCCGGCTCGTTGTTAGGCCTGGAGTTGCATAAGCAAACCTCCTTCCCGGTAGGGAAAGTGCAGTTTATGACGCTTTATCCTATGAGCTTCTTAGAATTTTTGGATGCAGTAGGGGAGACGTCGCTGGCAAAGATGATAAAAATCGGGGATTGGTCGAACCTGCAGATCTTTGCGCCCCGTTTGCGTGAAATCTTAAAGCAGTATTATTATGTCGGCGGAATGCCTGAAGCAGTGCTTTCATTTAGCGAGAATCGCGATTGGATTGAAGTTAGAGAGATTCAGAATGAAATTCTGGAGAGCTACGATCGCGACTTCTCAAAGCATGCGCCGGAAGAGATCGTGCCGCGCATTTGCTTATTGTGGCGGTCGTTGCCGTCGCAGTTAAGCAAGGAGAACCGAAAGTTTATCTATGGGCTGGTAAAAGAGGGGGCACGTGCTCGCGAATATGAAATTGCATTGCAATGGCTGTTTGATGGGGGGATGATATATAAAGTTCCCAACGTAACAGCTCCGCGCATTCCGCTCAAGAGCTACGAAGACAAATCGGCATTTAAGATATTTATGGTTGATATCGGCTTGCTCGGAGCCATGTCGGGGTTAGATTCTGAAACCATTGTGAACGGGAATAAGATATTCACCGAGTTTAAGGGCGCGCTGACCGAGCAGTATGTGTTGCAACAGCTGATTCTTAAATATCAACCGTTCTACTACTCCAAGCTCAACGCCCAGCAAGAGATAGATTTCTTAATCCAATCAGCCGGCCGGGTAATTCCGATTGAAGTAAAAGCTGAGGAGAATCTTAAGGCAAAGAGCCTTAGTCAGTTTGTAAAGGATAATTCGTGTGAGCAAGCGTATCGAACATCCATGTCGAATTACCGCCAAGAGTCGTGGATGACCAACTTACCACTCTATTGTATTCAAACCGTATAAACTTAATTGTTTTAACTTGGAGGGGTGAAAAAGTTAAACGCCTAACTATTTTGTAACAATCCGTTTTGTAAAGTAAACGACCGAAAATCGCCTCAGGAGTGCTTTAAAAACGGGGGGGGGAGAAAATGGCGACAATCTTAAATGCATGGACATTTCGACTAAAACATTACGCCAAGTAATGGGCTTCGCTATTGCCCTATTGGCCCTGCTGCTTTCTCCTCCTCTCCTCAAAGCTCAAACTACAATTACTGACGGTCAAGGAGTTATCTATAACATTATAACCAATACCGATGACTCGAAAACCGTAGAGGTTTCAGACCTTAATACGAGTATGTTCCTCAGCAAGGCGGTAGATATCGTTATCCCGCAGACTGTGGAAGACAAATCCAGTAACTCTCTACCGGGCACATTTACGGTGACCGATATGGCCGGTTCGGCGTTTAAGGGCACTGCAATTACAAGTATTGACATTCAGATTCCGATAACTAAAATTGAAAGTTATGCCTTTGAATCGTGTGCCAACCTGAAGACGGTGAAAATCCCGGAGACGGTGACGGCGATTGTGCTATTTGAATCAAACGAGAAGTGGCTGAAAAGCAGGCGATGAGC
>CAZKYD010000074.1:0-12048 GCA_964556875.1 uncultured Alistipes sp. | reverse complement strand
TATACATTTGTAGCAAAATTCTAAAACGGCACAATTATGAAAAACGGAATTTTAAGATCGGTTGTAGCTATCGTTGTCTTAGCTACATCTTGCTTGGTCGGCAGAAGTTTCGAGAAACAGGAATTCTACATAGACGGTATTCACTATGTAACAACAGGCGACAACACTGTTGGTATAAACATGACTTACGCTGAATCTCAAAATTCTCCGCAAATCCCACTGGATGCAGACAGATACTTATACATACCTGAGTCTGTGACCTACGAAGGGAAGCAATACACAGTAAAGCAAGTAAATTGCTTCTGCAACTACGATGATATCATCGGATTAATTCTGCCTTCAACAGTTGAATCAATCGAAGAACTCTCTGATTGCAAAAATTTGAAAGTTCTCGATCTTGGAGGCACTGTTGATATTGGTGAAAACGGTGTAATAAATATGCCAAACCTTAAAGAGCTCCGAGTTCAGACAGAGCAACCCATCATTACGTTTGAGTGGGCATTCATCGACTTAGGTTTTACTAGTTGGAAACAACCGGCAAATCTTTATGTTGGCGATACCTCAAATACACATTGGGATAATTGTGAATATATCGATCTGTCGGAAAGCATCAAATCTCTTGGAGTTCACTCTTGGAATGAATTGCCCAAGGTAAAAGAAATCGTAATGTCACCAAGGTTTGACGGCCAATATTTTGACTGCTTTAATAACACTCCGGAATTAGAGAAGCTAACTCTCCCGGAGAATTACGATGATTGCGTAGATAACGGTCCTTTGTTTGATAACTTCTTCAATTATGCGCCTAAATTAGCAGAGATCTATTCTCCAAGCCCCACACCGCCAACATTTAAATACGACGCTAGTGACGCTGTTACTATCGGAAAAGAGAGTGTAGATCTCGAGACCTGCAAGGTCTATGTTCCGATAGGCGCAAAAGAGGCTTATCAAGCAAGCCCGAGTTGGAGCGGTTTCAAAAACATTATTGAGACAGAATTTGCCGGCTTGAAAAATGTAACGCCCAACAAAGCTTCATCGCTACGCGAAGATATTAAGGCAGTTGGCAACGCCATTACCTCAATTAGCGGAAAGAGCATCACCGTATTCAACTCTGCCGGGGAGCAAATCAGCTCGACGTCGCTCCAACCGGGAGTCTATTTTGTTGCTGCCGACGGAGCATGCATCAAAGTTGTAGTACGCTAAAAATGCAGATTGCAATGAATTTGCGCTAAAATATACAATATTTGTTAGCAAAAATTTGGAGCGATTGTAAAAGTTTACTAATTTTGCAGAAGTTTGGTGAGAGCTTTGCTCTCTTAAAAGGGAATCAGGTGGAAATCCTGAACAGGCCCGCTACTGTAACTCGCTCATTAACAAAACGAACCCTATCCTAATGGATGCGCCATTGCGCGTTGACGCCACTATCGAGGGATGCCCCTCGACGGGAAGGCTGATAGAGTTCGGCGATAAGTCAGGAGACCTGCCAAGCCTCGAAATATTCAGCTCGCTATCTCGCGGAACAGATTCAGACGCTGGCAGTTTTATAAACTTCTACGAACTCATAATCCCGCGATGCCGCTGAAGGTATTGTGGGATTTTTTGTGTTCCTACAGTAGCTCCAACTTGTAATTCCAAAAATCGTTCTATATTCTAACCTAACTGCCGCCGACCGAGATGGTCAGCGGCAGTTCTTTTACATGATGTCCCGGCAGATTCCGGAACGATGAGCATGAAGTTCACATGAAAAGAGCATGAAGTTCATATGAAAATTGTGGCAGATTCGTCATTGGGGGTTTGGAATTCACTGAGAATTTCTTAACTTTGTGGTCGGAACGGGAACCGAAACATCCGCTCCCGATGCCCACATTAAATGGAATACTCCCTACTTGACTTTTTAGGGCTCCTCGGAGCCGTGGGCCTCTTCCTATACGGAATGAAGGTCATGAGCGAAGGGCTACAGAAGGCCGCAGGCGACCGTCTGCGTAACATTCTGTCAGCGATGACGCGCAATCGTTTTACCGGCACTGTCACCGGTTTCTTCATCACTGCCCTTATTCAAAGTTCTTCGGCTTCGACCGTGATGGTAGTAAGTTTCGTGAATGCGGGACTTATGACCTTAGCTCAATCTATGGCTGTCATCATGGGTGCCAACGTCGGCACCACGTTTACGGCATGGATTATAGCCCTATTCGGATTTAAAGTAGACATTTCGGCATTTGCCCTCCCACTTATCGGATTATCCGTCCCGTTGCTCTTCTCAACCAAGAGCCGCACAAAGTCGATCGGCGAATTTACCATCGGCTTCGCGTTCCTCTTCATGGGTTTGGACATGATCAGCAAATATGTCCCCGACCTGCAGAGCAACCCCCAGATGTTTGAATTCCTACAGCGCTACACCTCGATGGGCTTCGGCTCAGTGCTGATTTTCTGCCTCGTAGGCTTGGTGCTGACAATGGTAATTCAGAGCTCGGCAGCCACATTTGCCATCACCCTTATCATGTGTTCAAAGGGTTGGATCGACTTCCCACTGGCGTGTGCATTAGTGCTTGGCTCCAACATCGGGACCACCATCACCCCATTGTTAGCGTCAATGAGCGGTAACGTTGCCGCCAAACGTACAGCCATGGGCCACCTGCTCTTCAACTTCCTCGGCACCATCTGGGTGTTAGCCGTGTTCTATCCCTTTGTCGACCTAAACACATGGATTACCGAGCGCATCGGCCAGGGAGACCCATCAGCCCTCTACCAGTATGTCAACGACCTGAAAGCCAGCGACCTCGACCTATATAACCAGGTATTCTCCTCCTCGCTGCCGACAGCCGACGGAGAAGTGTTGCGCCATCAATCGATAATCACCCAACTGCAGATTAGCGTATCGTTCGGTCTGTCAATGTTCCATACCGTTTTCAACCTTATCAACCTCTCAATCATGATTTGGCTGACAAAAGTGTATGTAAAGATTGTAGAGCTCCTCATCCCGACCAAACACAACGGCGACGACGAATTCCAACTCAAATTTATCTCCGGCGGTATCCTCTCGGCATCCGAACTTAACATAAGCCAAGCTGAAAAAGAAATCTCCGTATTTGCCGAACGAGTGGCACGGATGTTACCAATGTCGCGCGAGCTTATCAGCCTCAAAGATGACTCCGACGACTTCAACAAAGTCTACTCCCGCCTCGAGAAATACGAAGAGATTTCCGACCGCATGGAAATTGAGATTGCCAACTACCTCAACCGATGCGCCGAAGGTCGCCTTTCTAACGAATCTAAACGCCGCATCGCCGCCATGCTCAGCATCGACTCCGAAATTGAGAGCATCGCCGACTGCGCCCTGGGCGTTGGTAAGATTCTGCTCCGCAAGCAGCAAAGCTCCGTAGAGTTCAACGAAGAAATCTATAAGAACATCGACACCATGTTTGCCTACGTTGGCAAAGCCGTCGACAACATGCTCCTGCTCCTGCAGAATATCGAGCACCAAAACGAAAGCGACATCATCGTTTCGTATAACTGCGAACGAGAAATCAACAACCTGCGTAACCAACTCCGCACTAAGAACATCTCCAACATCAACGAACGCCACTACGAATATCAGAGCGGCATCTACTACATGGACATCATCTCTACCCTCGAGAAGATGGGCGACTACATCATCAACGTGGTCGACACACTCAAAGATGAGTTCCGCACTATCCAGAAAGTCTGATAAATGTCTTCATTTCATTCCCACGAGTTTGACGCACCTACATCGCCGCTCGACCAAGCGCTCTACACCACTCACGAGCCGGGGTATCTGACCGGTATCAAAGGGGAAGAACGCCCAAGCACCCCCGGCACCGACACCGGCATCCTGGCGCTTGTCGTCATGCTGTTAGTGCTCATCGGGCTGAACATGAAGCACGTTCGACGAATCTTTAACACCATCACCCAGGACCTTTGGTCGGTGCGCCGCCGCGAAAATGCCTTCGACGACCACACCGCCAAGGAAACCCGTACGATTATCATCCTCCTGCTCCAACTCTGTGTGTTCGAAGGAATCCTAATGTTCCTTTGGCTCGGCACCAACGGAGCCGCCACCTACGATGTATTCACCCCGGTAATAAAACTTGCAGGAATCGCCTTCGCCTTCTACCTGTTCGAACTGATTGCCTGCTCAACCATCGGATACGTGTTTACCGACCATACCAACGCCATCCACTGGCGACGAGGGCTCAATGCAACCAGCTCCCTGCTGGGCATTTTCCTGACCATCCCAACCCTCGTTTCTCTCTTCTATCCATCGGTCACAACAACCATGTTATGGATAGCGGCTGCGCTCTACATCATATCCCGAATAATCTATATTGCGAAGGGTTTTAGAATTTTTTACTATAATTTCGGCTCTTTGCTTTACTTTATTTTGTACCTTTGCAGTCTGGAAATCATTCCGTTGATAGTAATATACCTATCAGCAATGGAAATTTGTAAACATTCGTAACCGCAGACCTCAATTAGATGCTACATCTTAATGCAATGACATCTGCCGGTTATTAATTCATTACCGTTTCTCAAAGTGAAAGTAAAGAAGATTTTAATCTCGCAACCTAAGCCGACATCCGACAAATCCCCTTACTTCGATATCGCACAGCGATACGGAGTCGAGATGGTTTTCCGTCCTTTCATCAAGGTTGAAGGACTTACCGCCAAGGAATTCCGTCAACAGAAAATCAACATCTCCGAGCATACTGCAATCATCTTCACTGCCAGGACTGCCATCGACCATTTCTTCCGCCTTTGCGAAGAAATGCGCATCACCATTCCCGACACGATGAAATATTTCTGCACTACAGAGCTCATCGCCCTCTACCTCCAGAAATATATCGTTTACCGTAAGCGCAAAATTTTCCATGGCACTACCGGCAAACTCGATGATCTCATCCCCGCGCTGACAAAGCATAACAAAGACAAATATCTCTTTGCCATCTCCGATGTGAACTCACATGGCGCCGAGCTCCTCGATGCTAACAACGTTAATTACACTAAAGCCGTAATGTATCGCACCGTTAGCAACGACTTCACCGCCGACGAGCCCTTCGACTATGACATGCTCCTGTTCTTCTCTCCCGCCGGAATCGAATCGCTCAAAAAGAACTTCCCCGATTTTCAGCAGGGCGACATCAAAATCGGCTGCTTCGGTGCTAACACCTCCAAAGCAGTTGAAGACTCAGGCTTGCGCCTCGACATCAAGGCTCCTACCCCCCAGGCTCCTTCGATCACTGCAGCTCTCGAACTGTTCCTCAAAGAAAACAACGGATAATCCCGCCCCCGCGGCTGAATTATCCCCTACTACCTTCATAGATTCTAACTTAAACGTTTAGAATAATATGGAAGACCAAAGGCTCCCTAAACCAACAAAGCTCTGTTCACAAATGGCCATCGACAGGCTCTTTGCGCAGCGCGACGTGAAGGGAGCCTTGGCTTATCCCCTCCGCGCCGTGTGGGGCACCAACGCTACTCGCTACAGCGGCGACGCCGTTCAATTCGTAGCCTCAGTGCCCAAAAAGCGTGTACGCCACGCCGTCGACCGCGTAAAAATGCGCCGCCGTATCCGCGAAGCCTACCGCCTGAACCGCTCAGCCTACTATCCAGAAACCCTCAACGCGCCCCTCGACATCCTCTTCGTTTATGTCGGGAACACCCTTGAGCCATACGCCAAGGTTGAATCGGCCATGAAACGCTTGCTGCAGCGCATATTCTCCCCGCAGAAAGGCAAAAAGCCCAACGCCAAAAAGCAAACTCCCGCTCAATAACCCTCTCTCGCAATGGCGTCATTCCTTAAAGCGCTATCCACCCTTTTCGCTAAAATTCTGATTCTCCCTATCAGGTTTTATCAACTCTGCATCTCCCCGCTTACGCCGGGAGTTTGTCGTTTTACCCCAACTTGTTCCCACTACGCCATCGAAGCCCTGCGCAAACATGGACCTATCAAAGGTCTGTGGCTGGCCACTCGGCGCATCCTCCGCTGCCATCCCTGGGGAGGCTCCGGCTACGATCCCGTTCCCGAAAAATTCATCGTTGCCAACTGCCACACCCACATCCGCCCCGACCGGCGCCATCGATCTACATCTATCATCTCAATCAACCCGTTTGAGCTCAACTCATTCGCAAAAAAGCCATACCTATTATCCATTGGCATCCATCCGTGGGTCACAGCCAACCCATCCGACTCGATCGACAGCCTGCGCCTCGCCGCTGAAAATCCCCGCGTAGTAGCCATCGGCGAAACCGGGCTCGACGCCCTGCGCGGGGCCGACCTCGCCACACAAGAGGAAATCTTCCGCCAACATATCCGTCTCAGTGAGCAGCTACATAAACCGCTAATCATCCATCTTGTAAAAGCTACCGAGCTATTCCTCAAGATTCGAAAATCAGAAGCCCCAACTCAGCCTTGGATTCTTCACGGATTCCGCGGGAAGCCCGAAGCCATGCAGCAGCTACTCAAATCCCCGGTTAATAACCAACAGACCTCGGTTAATAGCCCGCAATACTATGTTAACAGCCAGCTTTACATCTCTATTGGCGAGAGATTCAACCCCGCCACGGTTGCTCTTATCCCCTCCGACCGCCTGCTAATCGAAACCGACGAAGCGCAAATGCCTCCGGAAACTATCCTCTGCAAAGTTGCCGAAGCTCGCGGCGAATTCCCCGAAGAATTAGCAAAAATCGTCAATCAAACAGCAAAGCGCATATTTCCTTCACTCCATACTAAATAAAAATTGTACTAAAAGTAGCATATTCAAAAATAAATGCTAACTTTGCGGTAAACAATTTTCAAACTTCACTTATGGAAGATACTGAAAGAAGGAGATTACTCGCAGATGCCGATGGACTTCTTACCTACGAATATATAGCCAATCATATTGACTCAGTAGAACCCGAACTGCCTTGGTTAGTTGAAAACATGATTCACGTTGACCTTACGGGCCAATTTGTGATTTCAGCCGCAAGATATCTGTTTGCCATCGACAAAACTACTTTTGCCCCCTATATCGACCAGCTAATTAAAGCCGGTATCGAAAAAGACCGCGAACACCGTTATCTCGGAGATATGCTCCGCCACATGTACGGCCCCGATTACGCCCTCCATGCTGCAGAGCTCTCAGCTACCGACGACAACTTCCGCCGCATCTATAAACGCATATTCCCCTCATCAGCTATTTAACTCTATCTCCAATGCTCCGTAAACGCCTATTTCTGCTCCTGATCGCAGCGGTAGTTATCGCTGTGGCCGGAGTCTTGGTATATTCCAAAAACAAATCTAAAGTCACTATGACATCACAACTCACATCCGAGGCCCCCGTTATGGAAAAGGGCGACGCCCTTGTTGACATCAAAACCTCCCTTGGCGACATCCGCGTGCGCCTCTTCGGCGACACTCCCCGCCATCGCGACAACTTCCTGAAGCTCGCTAAAGAGGGGTTCTACGACGGCGTACTGTTCCATCGCGTCATCAACGAATTTATGATACAAGGCGGCGACCCCGACTCGAAAAACGCACCTGCCGGTAAGGCTCTCGGTTCAGGCGACCCCGGCTACACTCTCGAAGCCGAATTCGTCTACCCCAAGCATTTCCACCACCGTGGCGCCTTGGCTGCTGCCCGCGAAGGTGATCAGACCAACCCTGAGCGCCGCTCTTCCGGCTCTCAATTCTATATCGTCACCGGAAAAGTTTTCAACGACTCCTCGCTCCGCCAGATGGAAAGCTACCTCCAGAAAGCAAAGATGCAGGAAATCTTCAACGGACTGGTTGCTCAGCACCATGATTCAATCATGACCCTCCGCCGCAACCGCGACCGCGAAGCCCTCACCGCTCTGCAGGAGCAACTCGCAGCCCAAACCGAAAAGATCGCTGCCGAGAATCCCATCAAATTTACCGACGAGCAGAAGAAAGCTTACACCACCATCGGTGGCACCCCTCACCTCGACAACCAATACACCGTGTTCGGCGAAGTTGTTAGTGGTATGGACGTTGTTGAAGCTATCGAAAAGAGTAAAACCGGAGCAATGGATCGCCCCGTTGAAGATATCCGCATCATCTCAACGAAGATTGTCAAACAATGACAGGCGGAACATATCATTTCTCACTACCTAACGGTCTGAGGGTTGTCCACAACTACAACCCCCAGACCTCTATGGCTGTTGTAAACACCCTTTACAACGTAGGCGGACGCGACGAGAACCCCGACCACACCGGCTTAGCCCACCTGTTTGAGCACCTAATGTTCGGAGGATCGGTCAACATTCCCGACTTTGACGGACCGCTACAAGCTGCCGGAGGTTCATCCAACGCTTGGACGTCAAACGACTTCACCTGCTTCCACAACACCATTCCCGCCCACAATATCGAGACAGCCCTATGGCTCGAAAGCGACCGAATGCTACAGTTGGCTTTCTCCGACAAAGCCCTCGAGGTGCAGCGTTCGGTAGTAGTTGAAGAATTTAAGGAAGTATGCTTGAATCGTCCATACGGCGATATGGCACACCTGCTGTTCGGGATGTGTTACCCCGACCACCCCTATGGAGTTCCGGTCATCGGCCGCAATTTCCACGACATAGAAAAGACGATGCAAGACGACGTAAAACGTTGGTTTTTCTCCCAC
This sequence comes from uncultured Alistipes sp., assembly GCA_964556875.1. Taxonomy (GTDB): domain Bacteria; phylum Bacteroidota; class Bacteroidia; order Bacteroidales; family Muribaculaceae; genus UBA7173. The sequence goes on along the minus strand of CAZKYD010000074.1, from coordinate 3,412 downwards.
TATGCGCCCAACAACGCCATCCTTTCTGTAGTAGGAAACATTCCCCCGAAGCGCCTGCGCGAACTGGTTGAGAAATGGTATAGCGACATTCCCCGACGCGAAATCGCGCCGCGCAACTATGCCGATCCGGCCCTGCCCGATGCGCCGCGCCATGTTGAGGGAAAGGGAAATGTGCCGCAAACGGCAATCACGATTGCCTACCCAATGGCGGCATACAAAGACCCCGGCTATGTGCCCGCCGATATTATCACCGACGTATTAGCTAACGGACAATCATCACGTTTCTATCGCCGACTCTTAATGCCAGGCAAGCACTTCGCTGATATCGATGCCTCGATTCTCGGCACCGAGCATCCCGGCCTGCTCCTCATCAACGCCAAGTTGCTCAACAACGGCCCTCAAGCCGAAGCAGACGCTATCGCCGCCATCAACGAGCAGATTCAAGAGTTAGCCTCAACCAGAGTCGACGAAGCAGAGCTCAATCGCTGCGTAACTCGCTTTGAAAGCGACAAAGTCTTCTCGCTGATGAACCCCTTAGCGAAAGCCCAAGCCCTGGCTACCGCCGAAATCCACAACGAAAGCATCGAAGATATCATCCCGCGCTATCGCTCGGTTACAACAGAATATCTGCGCACCGTAGCTGCCGAGATTTTCAATCCCGCCCATGCTATGACGCTCATCTATCGTCCCGAATAAAAATATCTATCTAACATATCCCCAACTTCAGATCCTATCCAAGCCCACTTCAGAAAGATTTATTTTGATTTTTTGAAAAAAGTCAAAAAAAATTGGATAAATCTGAAAAATTGTTGCTATATTTGAGGCTTAATTGCCGGGGCGACGAATATTCGCCCCTATATCCGTGTGAAAACCGGGTAGACATTCATGGCAATTATGCTCTTAAGTTAAAGGGTTTTTCTTCAGTTATGTGGCTTGCAGAAGTGCATGGCAGAAGCGTTACCCGTGCTCCTCATTTCTAATTATTTTCAGTTTATGGAAACGCGTGATCTTAACCCCGAAGCAAACCAGCCCGAGGTTGTTACCACCCCCGCAACTCAAGCGGAGTCCCTTGAATCTCAATCCAACGCAAACGTTGAAGTTACTGCCGACAAACGCCAGGATGACGACCTTAAAACTAAGGAAGACATCATGGAGCGCCTCAACCAGCTCGCAGCTGATGAAAACGTAGAAATCTCTCGCGAGGAAATCGCCCACCTCAAACAGCGTTTCTATGCCATCCGCAAAACCGAACAGGAAGCCGAATTAGAGGCACACATCGCCGCAGGCAAAGATGCTGCCACCTTCATCCCCGCCCTCGACACTACCGAAGAAGACTTTAAAAACCTCATGAACACCATTCGTGAGCGCAAAGCCGCTATCGCTGCTGCCGAAGAGGAAGAACGCAACAATAATCTTGCTCGCAAGCAGGCCCTTATCGAAGAGCTCAACACTCTCTCGGCCGACACCGACAACGTTAACCGCGCTTTCCCACGTGTAAAAGAAATTCAAGCTGAATTTAAAGAAATCGGCGACGTTCCCCCGACCGAAGCCACCGACCTCTGGAAAAACTATCAGCAAGCCGTAGAGCAGTTCTACGACCAGCTCAAAATAAACAAAGACCTTCGCGACTACGACTTCCGCAAGAACCTCGAGCTGAAGACTCTCCTCTGCGAAGAAGCCGAAAAGCTCAACGCCGAAGAGGATATCGTATTAGCATTCAAGCGACTCCAAAACCTCCACGACGAATGGCGCCAGACAGGCCCCGTCGCTAAGGAAGTGCGCGAAGAAATTTGGGCTCGCTTCAAAGAGGCTTCTACTCTCGTCAACAAGAAATATCAGTCGTTCTTCGAAGAACGCAAGGCCCGCGAATCGGAAAACGAAAAAGCAAAGACCGAGCTCTGCGAACGCGTTGAAGCCCTCGACTTCGACTCGCTGAAAACCTATTCAGCTTGGGACGACATGACAAAGCAGATTCTCGCTATCCAAGAAGAATGGAAAAAGCTCGGATTCGCATCACGCAAGGTCAACAACGCGCTGTTCGCTCGTTTCCGTGCCGTTTGTGATAAGTTCTTCACCCTCAAGGCTGAGCACTATCGCGAGATGAAAGAAGAGCTCAACAACAACCTCGCTAAAAAGACCGCTCTCTGCGAAAAGGCTGAAGCTCTTAAAGACTCTACCGAATGGAAAAAGACAGCCGACGAGCTCGTCCGACTCCAGAAGGAATGGAAGTCAATCGGCACCGTGCCTAAGAAACACTCCGACGCCATCTGGCATCGTTTCCAAGCTGCCTGCGATGCTTTCTTCGAAAACCGCAAAGCCAACCTCAACGAAAGCCGCGCTGCCGAATTAGAAAACCTCAAGGCAAAACGCGAAATCATCGCCGCGCTGAAAGAAATCCCCTTAGATTCGCCCCGCTCGGAATCAATGCCTAAGGTTAAAGAACTGCAGGCAAAATGGCAAACCATCGGCCACGTTCCCATGCGCGAAAAAGATAAAATCTACGACGAATATCGTAGCGCTTGCGACGCCCTCTACAACCGTCTCGGTCGCGACCGTGGCAACCGCAGCCGCTTCGAAGACGTCATCAGCGAAATGGGCAGCGACGAGCAGAAGCTCTATCGCGAACGCGAACGCATCATGCGCGCCTACGAAATCAAGCGCAACGAACTGAAGACCTACGAGAACAACCTCGGATTCCTCAGCTCGAAGAGCAAATCGGGCGACTCTATGGTTCGCGAAATGGAACGCCGCATCCAGCGCATCAAAGACGACCTCGCTTCAATCGAAGAGAAAGTAAATCTCATCGATTCAAAGCTCGCTAAATAATATCCGCGAACTTCAACGAATTATCAGGCGGTTTACCGATTTCCCGGTAAACCGCCTATTTCGTTGAGAATGCGTAGATTTTTAGCATGTAAATCTTTGGAATAAATTAGGAAAATTGCTAACTTTGCACAGTTTTTCCAGGCAAATCGTATGCGGACGCTTGCGCCTGCAACGTCGACACGTTTGGAAATGCTTGATAATCACCGCAAAACCAGTAACTCAACCGTGGGAAAGTTCAGCGATTTTAAGCTACCACTGAAGAGCCTGCCCGAGGGTACACATCAGTTTCACTATGACCTCGATAAGCAGTTCTTCGCCAACATGGAAAGCGCAGATATCCGCGACGCGAAAGTCGGCGTGGAGTTGACCGTGGTCCATCGCAACGGAGCTTATGACCTGACTTTTGCTTGTAACGGCTCGGTGATAGTAGCGTGCGACCGTTGTCTCGACGACCTCGAGCTCCCGATTGAAACCTCCTATCATGTTACCGTGAAATATGGCGATGAATATCGCGAAGACTCCGACGAGTTTATCGAAATCCCTGAAAGCGACAACTATCTCAACGTCGCCTACATGATTTACGACA
>CAZKYD010000073.1:0-12328 GCA_964556875.1 uncultured Alistipes sp. | reverse complement strand
ACATAATCTTCCGGTTCGCGGGGAACGTCGTAATTTACTACCAACATCACCTCATCAATGTCGATACCACGGGCCAGCAGGTCAGTGGCCACAATTACTTCGATACGGCCGGAACGGAAACCGCGGATAGTGTCGTCGCGCTGCTCCTGGTCGAGGTCGGAGTGGATTTCAGCAGCCTTGATGCCTATACGGCGCAGGTCGCGAGCCAAGTCGCGCACTCCATGCTTAGAGGCTGCAAAGACTATCACACGTTCGCCACGATGAGCCTTTAGGATATCAATCAGCAGGCGCTGCTTCTCATCCTCGTTGCAGAATCGGGCAGACTGCTTGATTTTCTCGACGGGACGCGAGGGCGCGATTTTGATTTCAACCGGGTTGCGAAGTATCGACTGGGCAAGTTTGCGGATTTTCGGGGGCATCGTTGCCGAAAAGAGGAGCGTCTGGCGATCGGTAGGGAGCTGGCGCGCAATCGCCATAATATCATCGTAGAAGCCCATATCGAGCATACGGTCAGCCTCATCCAGCACGAAATATTTCACTCGCGAGAGGTCAATACCTCCCATTTGAAGTAACGCTTGCAGTCGACCGGGAGTGGCGATCACCACATCCGCCCCTTCGCGCATTCCCTTCTGCTGGCGCGCAAAGCCGGCGCCATCGGTTCCACCATAAACGGCAATGCTCGACAGCGGCAGATAGTAGCTAAAACCATCCATCTGACGCTCAATCTGCTGAGCAAGCTCGCGCGTCGGCGCCATCACGATGCAATTCACAAAGCCGTCAGCCTCGGGCAGTTCGGCCAGCAGGTCGATTACCGGGAGCAGATATGCAGCGGTCTTGCCGGTGCCGGTTTGGGCAATAGCGATAAGGTCGTGGCGGTCAAGCACAACGGGAATAGCTTTCTCTTGAATCGGTGTGCATTCCTCAAAGTGCATTGCATAGAGAGCGTCGAGCAGGTCGTCGCTTAAGTCGAAATCTTCAAATAACATGATGCAAAATTACGAAAAAAAGATGAAAAAAATCGGCTTTTCATAATAAAAGGGATATGTGGCCGTTAAAGATATAACGCCTGTTATAAGGTGTCAATTTAGACAGCATAATTTATTAGTTATTCATATATAATGATGAAGAAAGGACTTTTAACGCTGGCTGTACTTATGGGTGCGTCAATGTTGGCGCAAGCAAAAGGTCAGGCCGACCCTGTCCTGATGACAGTCGGTGGCAAGCCTGTAACTCTTAGTGAGTTTGAATATCTCTACCATAAGAACAACTCACAGCAGTCAACTCCTCAGGACATCGAGGAATACCTCAAGCTGTTTATCCCTTACCGCCAGAAGGTAGCGGCTGCAGAAGCTATGGGTATCGATCAAACCGAGGCTTTTCAGAACGAATTCAACACATATCGTCGCGATTTGGCAGCCCCCTATATGATCGACCAGGCTGTTGAAGACAGCATCTACGCTGCGCAGTATCAGAAAATGCAAGAAGATGTAGATGTAAGCCACATTATGTTGTTTTTCCAATCGCCCGGACGCACTAACGAGCAGAAGCAAGCCCTGATGGACTCGCTGCTGACCTGCATCAATAACGGCGAATCGTTCGAAACTTTGGCTAACAAATTTTCGGAAGACCGCAGCACTAACAACAAGGGTGGCCACATGGGCTACATCAGCGCCAACCGTTATCCGGCAGCGTTTGAAGCCGAAGCCTATTCCCTCGCCGTTGGCGAACACTCAGGTGTATTCAAGACCCCTGTCGGTTATCACATCTTAAAAGTAAACGGCCGCCGTCCGGCTCGCGGACAGGTGCTGGTTGAACATATCCTGCGACTGACCAAGGGCAAATCCGCAGAAGAAGCTCAGGCACAGCGCAGCTATATCGATTCACTCTACACACTGGTAACAACCGGTGGAGCTGACTTCGAAGAAGTTGCAAAAGCAAACTCTGAAGACCCCGGCACAGCTAAGCAGGGTGGTAAACTCCCCTGGTTCGGCACCGGACAGATGGTTCCCGAATTCGAGAATGAAGCTTTCAGCCTCAGCAACGGCGCCATCTCCAAGCCTATCGAAACTGCCTACGGCTACCATATCATCAAACGTCTCGACGGCAAAGGCGTTGACTCATTCGAGCAGGCAAAACCCGCCATCAAGACCGCTATCTCACGCGATGAACGTGGCACCCTCGCCGCTCGCCGCCGCCTCGCCCAACTCCGCAACGAATATGGCGTAAAGGTTGACTCTAAGGTTGTTGCAAGCCTTAAAAAGCAGATTATCGCTGCTGAAGGTATGGACTCCGCAATGATGGAATCCTTCCGCAACTCCAACCAGGTTGTTGCTAAAATCGGAAAGAACCAGAAAGTGACCCTCGCCGATGTAATGACTAATGAACTTCCCAATGGTGTTGCCGGAAAACCGGAAGGCCAGGCAGAACAACTCGAACACGCTATCGACCGACGTCTCGACGCCCTGACCATTGCGACCAAACAGGACGCCCTGATGACCGAAGAACCCTCTTATCGCAACCTCGTAAACGAATATCGCGACGGAATGTTGATGTTTGAGGCTCAGGACCGCAACGTATGGTCGAAAGCAAAGACCGATAAAGAAGGTCTGGAAACTTACTTCCAGAACAATAAGGATAACTATAAGTGGGACGCTCCGCGCTTCAAGTCGCGCATCATCTTCGTTGAAAGCGACTCTCTGATGCAGTTGGTTAACACCTATCTCGCTGAATACAAGTTTAGCGACGACTCAGTTACCACTATGCTTCATCAGAAGTTCGGCAAGAACATCAAGGTTGAACGCGTATTGGCTGCCAAGGGAGAAAATGCAATCACCGATTATCTCGGATTCGGTGGTGAAAAGCCCGAAGCCCAGAGCCGTTGGGCTGTATACGAAGCTTACGAGCCCAAGGTTATCGATCAGCCGGAAGAAGCCCTCGATGTTCGTGGCACGATTATCACCGACTATCAGGATTACCTGCTGAACCAATGGATGGAGCAACTCAACGAGCAGTATCCCGCAGTTGTCGACCAGAAAGTTCTCGCTAAAGCAAAATAATTCGCGACCACAGTTTCCACTATTGAAATTATCAATCTGAAATAGCAGAGCCCCCGGCATCGCCGAGGGCTCTGATTGTTTTAATCGTGTTTTATAGTTAAGTTTGGTAAGCCTAATAGAATGGGCTCCTATTACCAGCCCATCCCTCCACCGAAGCCACCTCCCATACCATTGGAGGAGGTGCCTAACGACGTAACAACACTGCTTATAGTAAACGTCTTAACAGAAGTTCCATCACTCCAAGTGCCACCGTTATACCAGCCGTTCCAGTTTTCACTGCTGCCGGTCAAACTGCCGCCGGTAGAGATCGTATAAGATCCACCATTTTTTAGCGCAGGAGCACTAAAGAAGAAGGATCCACTCAACGTCTTGGGCAACTGGAAGGTCAACACAGGCGCATTTGAGCTATCAAGCACAGCAACCTTGCTCCCTTTCGACAAAGCTATACCGGAGTATTCAACGCTATATTGAGCACTTGACGAAGATGGCTTAGACTGCAACGAGCCGCCACCAATGGCGATGACCGTACCACCATTAATCTTGAAGGCATTGCTATTATCTACGTCAATACCACACTCAGGCGACGATGTGCCGCTGGCAATAACCAGTCCGCCCGAAATCGTCAGCGAGCCGTTAGAATCTATGCCATCATTATTGATCGCATACGCGAATACCTTGCCACCACTGATGTTGATCGCAGAGGAAGCATTGATGGCATCATCATACGCATATACATAAGTTTCTCCACCGCTAATCGTCATCACGCTTTTGCTCTCCAAGCCTTCGGAACCATCGCTAACACCGGTTACACAGATATTCAACTTTCCACCGGTAATCGTAACGTTGCCGTCGGCTTTTGCGCCCTTTGGCGATGATGTCAAATCATTGGTATAGTAATATTTCCCACCGGTAGTAGTAATCGTGGTTTCGCCACCGGAGATTTCCATATCTCCGTCAGAGCTCAGCCCCTTACCACCTGTACCGGTACTTTTTAACGTTAAAAAACCGCCGGTAATAATGATATTGCCATCAGCCTTAATGCACGATGCTGAAGATGTGTCACTATCTCCCTCATCATATGTTGCATCACCACTTGTATTAAGTAGCAATTCTCCACCATCAACATTGACATTAAGGTCGGTTTTAATACACTTACCGGCGGTCGACGATGCGTTAGCATAGATTAAGCCACCTTTAATAGTGACTCCTATGCCATCGTCAGAATCGCCCTTCACATGTATACAGTTTTTAGCTGCTTCATTTACAACAATCGTCACCCCGGGACGCATCCAAAAGTAACCGTCAGTAGCAATGCCATGCTTTTGCTTCCCGGCAACAATCAATGTGCCGGCGCCACTGAATATCAGATTACCTTCACTAAAAAAGCATCCCTTTCTATCTTCGTCGGTTGACGAAAGATAATACGCATCATCCGAATATGTTGCGCAGTCGGTAATTTTATTCTGAGTGCCATCAGCCAAATGCACGAACATACGTTTCTTACACTGGCTATTAATAGCCGGGCCACGCTGCGAGGTCAGTTCTACCCCATTCAGCGTAAGCTTAAATTTCTTTGAGCCGTAGAGTTTCAGGCCTCCATTATCGCTCTTACCACTAACGATAACCTCCACATTTGAGACCGTATTGGTAGCCATATCTACCGTAACATACGCTCCGGTTTGCTGTATGATGATATTACTATTACTGCTTTCTACGGTGGCATTCTCTCCGTTAAACGCAATTTTCACACTATTTTTGAATGTGTTAGCCTCATAATAAAAGTCGGCATCTGTGCCAACTACATCGGCTGAGGCATCGTCGGCCGTGCGACCATCCCATGCTGAAATAGTTGAATCAAAACCCGGAGAATCACTATCATCTTGCACATTCCCTTGTATTCCAGAATTTCCCCCTCCAGGTATTAGGTTATTAAAGCCATTATCGTCGTTGGTCGTAATACAGCCTGTCATCAAAAACATCAGGCCAACAAAAGCACTAACGCATAATATCTGTCTTTGCGATTTCATTATTATAGATTTTATAAATGATATGGCAAATGTATCACCATTTTATCAGTAAATCAAACGGTTTACTAATAAAATCTACCTATATATCAATTCAATCGATAAATAACGAATACCGCTATATATTGTATGTTTTTAGTTGATGTTAAGAGAGTTGATGGCGGGCATGACGACAAAATATGGTGCCGGAAGTAGTTGAGGAATAGGCTTTTTGGGCCGGGATTGCGCCATGTTTGGGGGAGCGAATAAACGGACGGAAGAACCAGTCGGCAAGACGGTCAAACCAACGGTCCATATGAATCATGGCGGTATTTACAACCCCTGGATCGGCGCAATTCACTAAGATATCACTGTGCGCCCGGCAGAGCGAGGCGGCATAATCGGTGATTGCGCGCTTAGAGCGCCCGTATGTGCCGAGCTGCGAAAACGATGCCTTATCTACATCCAAACGTGGATTACGCTTGATAAAATGGCGTGTGAGCGACGTTGTAAAGACGATTCGCTTAAGCGTTGGAAATGCTGCAACTGCCAGGTCGGTCAACAGTTTTGTGTGGTGATAATTTACCACCATCGTCATCTCACGCCCCTGACTATCCGTAACATAGCGGCGATTCATCACCCCGGCATTATTAATTAGGCCGACAACCTCTACCCTCGTCTCTTGCAAATGGGCTACAAAGCTACGTACACTATCTTCGGAGGTCAAATCCAGGGGCTCAATCAGCACATTAGCCTCAGGATTTTCCTCCAATAGTTGGCGACGCGCGTTATTAGCCTTATTGGTATTTCGGCACGCTAAGATGAGCGGCTCACCGCAGTCGGTGAGTGCTCGCGCTATTTCAAATCCGATAGAACCGGTAGCCCCGGTGAGAATGGTATATTTTGGTGTCATGGCTTTACAATACCTTTATCAAGCATTTTATGTTTAATCAACATTCTGACCGATGTAGGCATCAGGCCTACAAATAGTATCGACATGCGATTCAAGAGTCCGTTGATATATTGTCGACGTCCTTTCAGTAGGCGATTGATTGCGTTGCGCGTAAAGGTCTCAGGTTTCGTTACAAACCCTAATCTTAAGGCGAGGCGCATCAGATTAGCAGGCAAGCCGAACAGATTAGTGGCAATTCCACCGGGGCAGCAGGTCAACACCTTTACCCCGCTATCCTTTAGCTCATAAGCCAACGCTCGCGAGAACACGCGAATATAGGCCTTTGTTGCGGAATACATCGCCAAGCCGGGCATTGGTGCCCAACAGGACATCGACGACATATTGAGGATATACCCCCGCTCAGGCGAAGCCTTCATTAGAATTGCCACATCACGCGACAATTCGGTTACCGCCCTGACATGCAAGTCGATAAACATCTGAAGCTTACGCTCCGGGATATCCGTAACGGGAGCAAACGAGAAGATGCCGGCATTGTTGATGAAGATAAAAGGCAGGATATGATTATTCGCCATGAAATTCATCACCTGCTTCGAGGCACCTGGCTGCGCTAAGTTTAGGTCAAGGATGGCTACCTCTACGGCGTATTGCTCCGCCAGGCGTTGCTGCTCCTTTGCCAATTCCTCAGGCTGAATACTGATCAGCAGCAGATTAGCTCCTCTCGACGCCAAGTTCTCAGCGAAGCAGAGACCAATGCCGGAACTGCCTCCGGTCACTACCGCCCATTTGCCATGAAGGTCAATCATCTTTTCTTGATTTGTTCGATTTCACGCATAATTTTAGGTGGCAAGTTGTCGCAATGCTGATAGCAAGCCATTTCGCGTGAATACATACGAGCGATACAATAGTTTACATGGTCGCAAGTGCAACGCTCTGCGCCCTGCTTCAGATGGTTCACAAACTCAGGATCATTGAGCAATGCGCGCCCCATCTGTACAAATTCAAAACCGCTATCCAACACGGTTTCTATGCCATCACGACTTACCGCACCACCTACATATATCAGTGGCAACGACAGTTCGCGGCGGAACTGCTTGGCATCATCCAGGAAGTACAGCTCCTTGAACGGCACCTTTGGAATCATATATTTTCCAACCCAACGCACACCATATTTCAGCCATAACTGCTTCATATAGTAGGTCATGGTATAAATGGGCATTTCTCCACGCATCACATACATCGGCGCCTTGCTCACAAACCCGCCGGACAGCACCAGCGCATGAGCGCCCAGATTTTCAAGCTCCTTAGCGACTGTGATACAATCGTCAATTTCCAAACCGCCACGGAATCCGTCGCGCATATTTGTCTTAACGATTACCCCCATATCGCTACCGGCAGCCTCCATCACCTGCTCCATCACCATACGCATAAAGCGCATACGATTGTCGAGCGATCCGCCAAATTCATCCTTACGATGGTTGGTGTATGGCGACAAGAATTGCGATACGAGATAGCCATGACCGGCATGCACCTCGACAGCATCGAAGCCCGCATCGCGAGCCGTACGGACTGCATTACCAAACTCCTTGGCCAATTCGGTCAGTTCATCTTTACGCAAGCCGCGCACGAATGTCGGTGAGTAGAGATTAAATCCTGTCGATGCCCCTACAGGTGTGCAACCTGCAGTAGAACGGTGGGTCATATTTCCGCAATGCCCTATCTGAATCGACGCTTTTGCCCCATGCGAATGAACGGCATCTGTAATCTCTCTAAGCTCCGGAACGATTGCCGGGCGAAGCCATAGCTGAGTGGTAAACGATAGCGCAGACTGACAGATACCGGCATAAGCAATCGTTGTCATACCCACGCCGCCACGAGCAACACTTTCATGATAGTCGCGGAGCATCTTTGTAGGGCCATTATCCTTCCCCATCCCTTCGAAAGCAGCACTGCGAATTGTGCGGTTACGAAGCTCAACCGGGCCGATACGGTAAGGGGTAAAGAGTTTTGAATCAGGATACTTATTGGTCATGGCAATATTTTATTCAAGATATTAATAGATATATGGGAACACACGCTTACGATTTAAGCCTTTGTATGTGTCACCAAATTCATTGAGATAACGTTTATGTATTTTTGCCGAACGAGGCACCAAATTAGCGCAAGTCCACAGCACGAATACCAATCCGGCTATCGACCACGACATTATGGCGAACCCAGTCCATTCTACGATTTCACCCAAATAGCTGGCAGAGCTAACATAACGAAACATCCCGCCATACGGAATTTTATGGCCGGTTTCACCCGGTTTACGCAGATGGCGCACGATATAATCCGCTTTCCAGTTGATAGTCATACCGCTGAAAAACACCACCAAACCGATAATGAAAGCTACGGGCTTGGGAGAGGTTACTGCGGCTGCAAAATTACCGGAGAGAAAGTCGACGACCGGTGCGTAATAGTCGGCCGGAGCTACGAAAAACAGCCAGCCGGCAATCAAATAGACATTGACAACATTGAAGACCGCGCCCATGAGCGCTATCAGTATCGGCATACGGCTATTGCCTCGCATTAAGCATGGGAATATAAACGAACGGCGGAAATAGTGAAGCAGAAACAACGCTGCTATAATAACAGCAATAGTCGACGGCGATGTAGCAATGCACACTGCCACCAACATAGCGATAAACGCAGGAGCTTCCATCACAACCCATCCGACTCTATTATTCAATGTCGGGCCCCAGCCACGACGATACGCCATGCCGTAAGGGGCTTCAATCCACTGCAAAGCAACAAACACAACAACTGCAAGCAGAAGCATTATGACGATAACAGAATTGTAAGTATCAATGTTAAAGATGTCGCACATACGTTTTCAAAAAGAAGCTACTTGGATTAGATCGAGGATATAAAAATCATGGCAAAAATACAAAATAAATTTGATATAATTATCTGCAAGCGCAAAATAATAGTAGCGAGTTACGCATCTTGAGGTAATTTTCGCTAACTTTGCATCTCGAAATGCCACTCTCCTCTCCGCAAAAAGTTGTAAGGACAAACCATACATCACCATGACAGCTATCGCAACTACCTCTGATACCCTCTCCGACAAATATCAAGCTACAATCGACTTCTTATATAGCCAGACTCCGCAATTTCAGCAAATTGGGGCTGCCGCCTACAAACCGGGCTTACAGACCGTAATCCGCCTATCCGACGCTTTCGGCAATCCCCATCAGCAACTAAAAGCTATCCATGTAGCCGGCACAAATGGCAAGGGGTCTACGGCCCACAGCATTGCAGCTGTATTGCAAAAAGGCGGATATAAAGTCGGGCTGTTTACATCCCCCCACTTGATAGATTTTCGCGAGCGCATCAAGATTAATGGGGAAATGATTCCACGCAGCGAGGTGACGGAGTTTGTTGACAAATTCAAAGCTTTATCCCAAAGCGCAAAAGCCGCAGGAGAAACGTTAGAACCCTCATTCTTTGAGCTAACTACGGTGATGGCGTTCGACTGGTTTGCTCGTTGCGGAGTTGATTATGCTGTAATCGAAGTTGGATTAGGGGGACGTTTGGACTCCACAAATATCCTGACTCCCCTACTCTCGGTGATTACGAATATCTCGTTCGACCACATGGCTCAGTTGGGTAACACATTAGCCTCAATCGCCTCAGAGAAAGCCGGGATTATAAAGCCTGCGATTCCGGTAGTTATCGGTGAGGCGGCTGAAGGTGATGTCAAGCGAGTATTCACAGAAAAAGCCGCCTCCACAGGTAGCCATATCGACTTCGCCGACTGCGAACTCCCGGCAAAAAACGTAAAGCGCAGCGATAAATATCTAACTGCAGAAACGCCATTCGGCCCTATCTGCTACGGCCTGACAGGTTACTGCCAGGATAAAAACCTTCAGACTATTATCACCGCCTTGCTTCAAATGCGCAATCTGGGCATCCGATTCAGCAACGAGGCGGTTGCCCAAGGGTTAAGTGAAGTAGTTACCCTTACCGGACTCTCAGGACGTTGGATGACGATCAGCAATAACCCCAAAACCGTCTGCGACACCGGTCATAACATTGGCGGGTGGCAATATATATCCCGTCAACTCGATGCCCACGATGGTCTGTTGATTATGATTCTCGGCTTCGTAAACGATAAAGATATCTCACATATTCTGCCACTTATCCCGCAGAAAGCACATCTGATCTACACACGTGCGTCGGTGCCCAGAGCCCTCCCTGCCGAAAGGCTTGCCGAAGTCGGTGCTGCAGCAGGTCGCCAAGGTGAAGTAGCCCCCTCCGTTCACGACGCCTTGATACGTGCAAAAAAAATAGCAGCAGACCGCTCTGACGAGAATCCGCTGCTTTTTGTAGGAGGCTCAACATTTATCGTTGCAGACCTCTTAGCTAAGATCTAAATTAAAGGGGAAAGGTTTTCTTACATTAGAAAGATTGTAGTCCTACAATCTTATATCAGCCTATTTGATAACAGCCAAACCGCCGCGCGATGTTTCCTTATAAAGCGAAGGAATATCGTGGCCTGTCTGCTTCATAACCTCAACGATGCGGTCGAAGTTTACCAAGTGGCGTCCATCGGAACAAGCAGCATATAGGTTGGCATCCAACGCACGAGCGGCTGCATAAGCATTACGCTCAATACAAGGCACTTGCACTAATCCGCAAACCGGATCGCAAGTGAGCCCCAGGTGATGCTCCAACCCCATTTCTGCTGAATATTCAATTTGGGCCGTACTGCCACCAAACAGCTGAGAAGCGGCCGCTGCCGCCATAGCGCATGCAACACCAACTTCACCCTGACAGCCAACTTCAGCACCTGATACCGAGGCATTATTCTTAACAACATTGCCAAACAAGCCGGCCGTTGCCAAAGCGCGCAAGATACGCTGCTCGCTGAAGTTTTTCGAAGTATGAAGATGATATAACACTGCAGGAACAATGCCACACGAGCCACACGTGGGAGCGGTTACAATCTTGCCACCAGACGCATTTTCTTCGCTGACAGCAAGCGCATAAGCATATACCAAGCCACGGCTCTTCAGCGAATTGCTGAACCCGGCGGCATGAACGTAGTAGCTAACTGCCTTGCGTCGTACACCAAGTCCGCCGGGGAGCACCCCTTCAGCCTCAATGCCACGCAACACTGCCTGCTTCATAACGTCCCATACCTCGGCAAGGTAGTTCCAAATCTGCTTACCTTCGCGCAGCTCCACATATTCCCAATAGGAATGACCGGTGTCTTCACACCATTTCTGGATTTCGGCGATAGTGGTCATATCGTAGATATCGTGGATCGCGCGATGCGCCCCCTCTTCAACAATATCACCACCACCGATAGAGAATACCGTCCATTCATCCGACTTCACATCGTTAGCATCGAAAGCCCTAAAGGTCATACCATTAGGATGAAATGGCAGGAAAACGTCCGGTTGCCAATCAATTTCAGCCGGAGCTATCGGGCGAAGTGTATCAAGAATTGCGGCATCAGTCAAGTGGCCTTTACCGGTTGCAGCTAATGAGCCATACAACGTAACCACAAAGCGCGCTGCTTCGGGGTGGCGTGCACCAAAGATTTCCGCAGCTTTTCGCGGCCCCATCGTATGAGAACTTGACGGGCCATAACCGATTTTGAAGACTTGACTTATTGATTCCATAGTAGCAAATTGTGTGTAGATTGTTCGATTACGAAATTAGTAAATTATCTACGATCCTACTAACTAAATTCCGTTAAAAAACATTTAACAGACAATTAGTTAGTGAATAACAATTCACCATTTTTCACGTCGATGATGATAGGCTTATCCTTATCAACGTTCTGAGCCAAAATGTCTTTCGACAAGCGGTTCAATACCAATCGATGGATAACCCTCTTGACAGGACGTGCACCGAATTCGGGGTCATAACCCTCTTCTGCCAAGAAATGCAAGGCGGAAGGCGTAACCTCCATGGTGATGCCGTTCTCTTGCAGCATCTTCTGGATTGAACGTACCTGAAGCCCTACAATCTCTTCGATTTCATGTTCGCTAAGCGGCGTAAACATGATGGTTTCGTCGATACGATTCAAAAACTCCGGTCGGATATTCTGCTTGAGCATCTCGAGCACTTGCTTCTTAGTGGTCTCGACAATCTGCTCTTTGTTTTCAGGGGTAATCTTCTCGAAGTTGTCGCGAATCAGCTGTGAACCCATGTTAGATGTCATGATGATGATGGTATTCTTGAAGTTTACCACACGCCCCTTATTATCGGTAAGACGGCCATCGTCAAGCACCTGCAATAGGATATTGAACACATCCGGATGGGCCTTTTCGATTTCATCAAACAGGACTACCGAGTAAGGTTTA
>CAZKYD010000072.1:0-12384 GCA_964556875.1 uncultured Alistipes sp. | reverse complement strand
CCAATTTTACACACCAAAATGTAAAGTTGGGCGTTTCTTTATATATACAACTTACCTAAATCATTCGCCGTTGGCGAACAATTTACCCATAAAAAGAGATGTGTGATTTTAAGAGAGTTGCCACAATAGGATTATTGGCAACGTCGTTGGTGGCAGGTGCCACTGAAAAACTTGAGAAAGGTTATCATAATCCGATAGCCGACTATATGTTCTGCGCCGACCCTACATGCGTTGAGTATGAGGGACGACTCTATGTTTACGGCACAAATGACTCCCAGCAATTGGAACTGTCAGCGCCGGGCGCTGAGAACACCTACGAGAAAATCCATTCGTTTCAGGTAATGTCGACCGAAGATATGGTCAACTGGACCTATCATGGCATTATCGACATCCTGGAGGCTGCACCGAAGGGGCTGGGCATCTCGTGGGCCCCGTCGATTGTAAGTCGAAAGGAGCAGGATGGGCAGACCCATTTCTACATGTTCTTCTCCTCGAGCGGCTCGGGCGTGGGCGAAATTACGGCAACCTCGCCGTTAGGCCCCTGGCACGACCCGCTGGACCGCGAGTTTGTCAACTATAAGGATCCGGCGATTGGCGACTGCCCCAATCCGTTCGATCCGGGCGTGATGATCGACGATAATGGTGTAGGCTGGCTGGCCTTCGGCGCCGGCATTGCCAAAGATGGTAACGACTATTTTACCGGGTCGCAGCGCATCGTCCGCTTGGCCGACGACATGATTCATCCTGCCAGCGATTATGTTGAAATCAAAGCCCCCTACCATTTCGAAGCGAACGAGCTTAATTACATCGGTGGGAAATACGTCTATATCTACAACACCTCCTGGAAAGACCGCACGCAATGGGATCTCGAAGGGAAAGACGCCCCGACGAGATGCGCCATGTCGTATATGACCTCAACCGACCCGTTAAACACCGACAGCTGGCAATATCAAGGTTTGATTCTTCGCAATCCCGGCGATGAAGGACTGGAATATAGCAACAACCACACCCACCTGCATAAGTATAAAGGGGAATGGTATATGTTCTATCATACCCTTACGTTGCAAAAATCGCTCGGCGTAAATGGCGGCTATCGCAGTATCTGTGTAGACAAAATCAAGGTCGACGAGTCGACGGCGAAAATCCGCAGATGCAAGATGACGCGCGAGGGCGTTGCGCAGCTCCAACTGCTTGACGTCGCTAAAATGCAATCGGCAGCAACCTCAACGGCTACTAACAATATCGTCTATGAGCCGACCGGCGTTCCCGGCGAAATGGTTGTTCATGCCACCGCCCCCGGACAAGGCTTCACCGTCTCGGGCGTTCATGCCGGAAATAAGCAGCGCAAATTGGCGGTCAATGTAAAAGGAGTTGGCACCATCGCCCTGCGTCGCGACAACCCCGACGGAGCAGTGTTGGCCACCGTCAAATTCAACAACGATGATTGGACCGTTGTTGACGGCAAATTAACAGCTCCACTCGCCGATGGCGACAACCTTTGCTTCACCTTTGAAGATGGCGATTTCCTCTTCAAAGAATGGCAAATCAAATAAGAGATTACAAAAAAGGGAACAGGTGTTGCACGCCAATAGGTATGCAACACCTGTTCTTATTATAAGTTAGTTAGTCTAACTAATGGAAGGCAAATTCGCCACCATGTAGAGAGCTACACAAGGATTAACCGCAGTGGAAGAAGCGAGCTACGAGCTCTTCCATCTTCTTAGGATTATTCTTAGCTTCAGCCATGATTACAGCTTCGTTGTAGCTGGTCAAGCGCGAGATAACGCCATCGATAGCGCGGGGCGGGAATACCCCCTTATCTTCGAAAAGTCCGCGTTTTGCATCGAGACACTTTGCTGATTCCTCGCAACTGGTCGGGAGCTGCTTGAGGCCATTAAGCTTAGCTGCATTTTCAGGCTTGTGGATATCAACGTCAACATAGTTCTTTTCTGCGATTTCGAGAGCATCTGCCATTTCGAAACCGTGGCGGCAAGCTACTGCCAAGCCCGCGATGAGCAGGTAGACATTGGCAGAACCATCAGCCGAGCGGATTTCAACGGTCTGTTTGCGAGAGGATGCTTCGAAAGCGTCGCCACCGTTTGACCCTGGATTGGCAAGGGCACACATATCTTTGTTGGAGGTCCAACCCAGCGGTACGCGTACGAGCACCGAGCGGTTGCGGTCGCCCCAGCAGATATTTGTAGGAGCTTCCTGATGAGGCACCAGGCGGAAATATGATGTCGGGTTGGCGTTGCCGAAGGCGGTAATAGCGTCAGCGCTGACCATCATACCGGCGATAGCCTTGCGAGCTACGTCGCTCAGAGTGCGGTCGGCGTTGAGCATCATATTGTTTCCGTCGCGAGTGATACGCATGTGGATATGGAGGCCTGAACCGGCTTTACCGGTTGTAATCTTCGGAGCGAAGGTTACATCGAGGTTATACTGATGAGCGAGGTTACGGATAATCCACTTAGCGAGCACCAGCTGGTCGGCAGCATCTTCTGCGCGAACCGGGAGGAACTCAATTTCGTTCTGCTCATAGTTTGTGCCATTGATGGTAAAGTTACCAACTTCAGAGTGGCCATATTTGATAGTTCCGCCTGCCTGAGCAATGTAGCTCATACATTTTGTACGGAATTCGTTGAACTTTGCAAACGGGCCAGATTCGTGGTAACCCTTCTGATCGGTTGCAGGGAACGCACCGCTATCGGGAGCAATTACGTAGAATTCAAGTTCACCCATCGCTTCAAATTGCATTCCGGTAGTTTCGCGGAAAGCATCGCAAGCTTTTGCAAGGATATGTTCGGGAGCGAGATCAAGCTGGTTGCCATCCTTATCAAAGAATGAGCAGAGCATCGTTACGGTCGGAATTTCAGCAAACGGATCGCGGAAAGCGGTACGGAAACGAGGGATTACATAGAGGTCGCTATTGCCGGCCTCAATGTAAGAGAACAAGCTGGAACCATCGACACGTTCGCCGGTAGCGAGAATTGTCTGAAGGTAGTCGTAGTTGTTGATTACAAAGTTCAGAGTCTTGAGTCGACCATCTTCGGCCGGATACATGAAATTAATCATTTCAATTCCCTGCTCGACAATATACTTTGTAATATCGTCCTTTGTAAACTCACGGGCAGGTTTGCCGAGAGTTGCCACAATGTGGTTTTTGTTGAGGAGAATTTCGTTATTCATGGTTAATATAAATAGGTCGGCGCAAATATAGCGAATAAAATTTGTACAAAACAAATTTTTCACAAAATTTATATACTACAAAGCTAATTATTTCTCCTCCCCTTATTTCTTATCGAAGGATTTTAGCAGTTTTTCGACGTAAGGCGTCGACTTTATTTTATTAGCTCGAGAGAGATAGATCGGCGCCAAGGTAGAATCGGCTTCTGCAATATCGAGCAAGTGGAAATTCCCTAAGGCGATAAGTGTATTATAATCGTCGGGAGAAATTTCGAGAATCTGATTATAGGTAGATAGCGCTTCGGAGTATTCGCCACTAAGCATTGCGCCCTGGGCCAACGACTGCATAAAGCCGACGTTGAGCGAATCGCCTTGAAGCATAATTCGGCTAAATTCCATCATCTTCGGACCGTCCTGGCGATAGCAATAATAGCGCAGCAGATAGCTCTCAACCGGTCGACGCATCCAGGGATATGCCTCTCTTACGCGCAATAGGAAATCGCCATAAAGATTGGATTTTCCCAACTGAAAACTTGTAGATTTCACTCTTGACAACACCGAATCGAAGGGGATTTTCGCATTAAGAGCTTTTACCATCAAGTCCATCTCGGCTATGGTGTCACCCTTTACGGCGTTAGCAACAATCGCCTTACCATAAGTTGCGGCAACTTCGGGATGCAGTTCGATCATCTGGTAATAAGTAGCCGACGCCTGGGCCCATTCCCGCTGATTAAAAAAGCGATCGGCTTTCATCTCCAAGCGCGAATAAGGCGTCTGAGCAAAAATACTCAGACCGATAACGAGCAACCCGCAAACTAAAATAATATAGCGACTGTTATTCATATATTGAGAATGTATTTTCTTTATAACGTATAAAAACGTCAGATAGTGCAATAAGATGGCGCAACATACGCATAAAAAGTTGCATATGTCGACAAAATATGCTACCTTAGCCATCTGAAAAGTAAAACTTCTTGCGCCAATGAAACATCTCTACTCCATCTAATCACAAGAGTCACACTTAAGTTATGATTAATCCCCACAGATATTGCGTGATAATGTGCGGCGGTATAGGCAGCCGTTTCTGGCCCTATAGCCGTGAGTCAAAACCGAAACAATTTATCGACTTCCTCGGCACCGGGCGCTCATTGCTCCAGATGAGCTATGACCGCGTGCTTTCGATTGTTCGTCCGGAAAACATTTTGGTTGTCACCAACGCCATGTATCTCAAGATGATTCGCGAGCAGCTCCCCGAACTCCGCGAAGAGAACATCCTGTTAGAGCCCGCACGCCGCAACACAGCGCCTTGTATCGCTTGGGCAGCCTATCATATTTCGGCTCTCGACCCCGAAGCCAGCATTATGGTAGCGCCGAGCGACCATCTAATCACCCGTGAAAACCTTTTTGAAGAAGCTATCCTTAACGGTTTCGAATTTGTAGAAAATAACGACGCCCTGCTGACGCTCGGCATCAACCCTACCCGTCCGGAAACCGGATATGGCTACATTCAAGTTGGCAAACCGGCCGAAGGAAACATCTATCATGTAAAAACCTTCACCGAAAAGCCGAAACTCGAACTCGCACAAGTGTTCCTGGAATCGGGCGAATTCTTCTGGAATTCGGGCATCTTCCTTTGGAAAGCCGAAACGATTATCCGCGAACTCAAGATAAATGCTCCCGACGTTTCCAACTGCTTTGAAAAAGGATTAGGGAAATTTGCCACTCCCGCCGAACGCCAGTTTATCGAAGAGAATTTCCCCGGATGCATGGGTATCTCGATCGACTTCGCCGTAATGGAAAAAGCAAAGAACGTCTATGTTGAGACCGTAACATTCGGATGGAGCGACCTCGGCACATGGAGCGCCCTCTATGAAAACTCCCCGAAGAATAGCGACGCCAATGTAACGCAAAACTGCAGCGTCTTGGCTTATAACTCTACCGACAATATCTTCTGTGTAGATGGCGAAAAGCTGGTAGTTGTTGACGGGCTGAAGGGTTACATCGTAGCCGACGCCGGCGACGTGTTGCTGATCTGCCCTAAATCCGAAGAGCAACGCATCAAGCAGATGGTCAATGACTGTCGAATCTCCTTCGGCGATAAATATCTGTAACCAACTCCTGAAATGCAACAATATCTCGACCTCTTAAAACATATCCTCGAAAACGGAACAGACAAAGCCGACCGTACCGGCACCGGCACTCGTTCCGTTTTCGGTTATCAAATGCGCTTTAACCTCGAAGATGGGTTTCCCCTACTGACAACAAAGAAGCTCCATCTAAAGTCAATCATCTACGAACTGCTCTGGTTCCTGAAAGGCGACACCAACGCTCACTATCTGCAAGAGCATGGCGTTAGAATCTGGAACGAATGGGCCGATGAAGATGGAAATCTCGGCCACATTTACGGCTACCAGTGGCGCTCATGGCCCGGATATGACGGCGAATTTATCGACCAGATTACAGAAGCGGTTGAGACTATCAAGCATAACCCCGACTCCCGACGTATTATCGTCAGCGCCTGGAACGTTGCCGACCTTAAGCGCATGAACCTCCCTCCATGCCACGCCTTCTTCCAGTTCTATGTTGCCGACGGCAAGCTGTCGCTTCAGCTCTATCAGCGTAGCGCCGATTCATTCCTTGGAGTACCCTTCAATATCGCCTCCTATGCTCTGCTGACCATGATGATGGCCCAAGTTTGCGGCTTGCGTCCCGGCGAGTTTATCCACACCCTTGGCGATGCGCATATCTACAACAACCATTTCGAGCAGGTAAAAGAGCAACTATCGCGCACCCCTCGCAAACTGCCCACTATGCGCTTGAATCCCGAAGTGAAATCAATCTTCGATTTCAAATACGAAGATTTCACTCTCGAGAACTACGATCCGCTCCCCCATATTAAAGCTACGGTTAGCGTCTAACCCCATTATCGCTAACGCTCAAACGTTTTATCCCCGATGAAAATATCCATCATTGCCGCCGTTGCCGCCGACCGAGGTATCGGCCGCCATGGCGACCTCGCTTTCCATATCTCTGCCGACCTAAAACGCTTCAAAGCCCTAACCACCGGCCACACGGTAATTATGGGGCGCAAAACCTTTGAATCACTGCCAAAGGGCGCGCTCCCGAATCGCCGCAATATCGTGGTGACACGCAACGCTGCCGCCACATTCCCCGGCGCTGCCTCCGCGACCTCTATCGCTGAGGCTATCGGCCTCGCGCAGCAAGCAGGCGAGACCGACGCATTCATCATCGGCGGAGCACAAATCTACGAGCAATCTCTTCAGATGGCCGACTGCCTGGAAATTACAGCTATCGAACTGCCGGCAGTAGACGCCGACGCCTTCTTCCCGGAGATTTCAGCTACGGATTGGGAGCTATCTGAAACTACAAACACCATCATCGACGAAAAGTCGCAGACCCCCTACCGCTTCCAAACCTATCAGCGCCACCGCTAAAACGCCACACGTCCCCGCTGCAGCCGCCGTTTTGGCGAAATGTTGAGCTAACAACGGCGGAATGGTTTGTTTTTCCCGAAAAATAGAATTAACTTTGCACGTCAAAGCCATTATTTGGCTCTGCTGAACCCGCTTTGCCCTGGTAGTTCAACGGATAGAATAGGTGTTTCCTAAACATTAGATAGCAGTTCGATTCTGCTCCGGGGTACATATATATTATTAATGTTTGGAACTCAAACCGTCAACCATAATGCGCATTCTACTCATCGGAGCCATCGCTCTGCTGGTAGCTGCGTGTGCCTCTATAGGTAGGCCTGAAGGGGGGCCTCGCGATGAGAATCCCCCGGTATATGTACGTGCAACTCCTGCGCCAGGATCTGTAAATGTCGACCGCCAAAAGATTGATATCTGGTTCGATGAGAATATCAAACTCGAAGACCAGTCAAACAAGGTAGTGGTATCGCCTGTACAGAAAGAGAACGCACGCGTCTCGGCGAACGGTCGCCATCTCACTATCGAATTTAAAGATACGCTTGTCGACTCTACAACTTACGTTGTGGACTTCTCCGACGCTATCCGCGACCTCAACGAAGGGAACATCCTCGACGGATTCGCCTACGACTTCTCTACCGGCAGCCAAATCGACACCCTGACCATCTCAGGCATGCTGTTTCAAGCGCGCAACCTTGAGCCCGCCCAAAGCATGGTTGTCGGCGTTTACTCCAACCTTTCAGATACGGCAATCCGCACTCTCCCGCTGGAACGAGTTTCAAAGACCAACCAGTATGGCCAGTTTACCATTCGTGGTCTGAAGCCCGGTTCTTACAATATCTTCGCCATCAACGACCGCAACCACGACTGGCATTGGGACCGTTCGGAAGATATCGCCTTCTACCCACTGACCATCTCCCCCTCAACCGTGCCGATTGAAGTGACCGACACCCTGCGCTCTTCGCTTGGTGAAGACTCAATCGTAGTACGTCAGGCATGGCACTATCTCCCCGACGACCTGCTAATGACATGGTTCAACGAGGACTATCGTTCGCAATATCTCCGCGACAACAAGCGCCCTGCCCAACGATATATCGAGCTAAAATTCGGTGCTCCGGTCGACACCTTGCCCGAATTGACTATCATTAACGGCAATTTTGCCGGCCGACGTCTCGACGAACTTTCGATAATGGAGACACGCCAAGAGCGCGACTCGCTTATCTACTGGCTCCGCGATTCAGCGCTGGTGCAGCAAGACTCTATCCTGCTATCTGCGCGCTATCATAAGACCGACTCCCTCGACCGCCTCGTTTGGCAGACCGACACCCTGAAAATGTTCTATCGCCGCCCGAAAGTGAAAGAGGAGAAGAAAAAACCGAAAAACGAGGCAGACTCGTTGGCCAACGACTCCCTCCCCCAGATAAAATTCCTGGAGCTGAAGGCTACAACTTCGAACCAGCAGGAGCTAAACCTGCCGGTGCGCTTCGAAGCCCCCGAACCGCTATTGCCTATTAGCGACGACGCTTGGCGATTAGAGGTGCAAAACGACACACTATGGACGCGCGTCCGAGATGCAAAACTAATGCCCGATTCCACTACCCCGCGAGCGTTACTGCTGACGGCGAAATGGACTGAAGGGACAAAATATCGCTTTACCGCCGACTCGGCATCGATTTCAAACATCTATGGCGAGTTCATCAAGCCGTTTCAACACGAGTTTACCACGAAAAAACTCGATGAATATGGCAACATATATCTTAACCTCACCGACCTGCAACTTTTAAGTTTGCCCGACACGGCGCAAGTTGTAGTTGAGCTGCTGGCAAGCGGAGATAAGGTTGTAGCAACGGCGATTGTAAAGCGCGGCACGGCTACCTTTAACTATGTAGCCCCCTCTACCTATTACGCTCGCGCGTATATCGATGTCAACGGCGACGGAGAATGGACAACCGGCAATTATAACGACCGCCGTCTGCCCGAAGATGTGTTCTATTATCCCAAGAAGTTGTTGCTCCGCAAGAACTGGGATATTGAACAAGATTGGGCGCTGCTCGACACCCCTGTCGACCTCCAGAAGCCTAACGACATCAAGCAGAATAAGCCTAAGACGAAGGAAACTCAGAAGAAAGATACTACCGACGAGGACAATGACGAAGAGGAAGACGAATATGGCACCTCTTGGGGCAACGGCTCGCAATATAACAACGCCTCCTCGAAGAGATCTTCTTCAACGAGCAGCTTCAGCCGAGGTATGGCCACTCAGCGCCAATACTAATTATTCATCATAAACAATGACGCTCGATAAAGACATGATTAACGAGCCACAGATGTGGCAACTGGTGATGGAGCCCGACTCCGACACCCTCTCGGTCATGGTCTTTTCGCCCATTGAACACCACTCACTAATCTCCGCCGACATCCCCTTAGAAAAAGGGATGACACCGCTGAAAAGTTTCCAGGAAGGGGTGTATAACAATCCGTTGTTGCTCTCGGATTTCAAGAAAGTTACGATTCTGCTCCCGGCCGAAAGATTCATGCTGGTGCCCGACATCCTTACCGATCGAAAACTGATTGAACGCACATTCCACACTGCGTTTCCGGATGCCGATGCCGATGGTCCATCGGAGATTATCATCGACGAACTGCCGCAGCTAAAGGCACGCCTGCTAACCTCTGCCCCAACAGAATTCCTCAACTATCTGCGACGCACATTCAACAACCCGCGTATCTGCCACTCGCTGACCCCATTGGCGCTCTACTTCCGCGGCAAACACCCCAACCGCGGCAAAGGAAAAATGTTGGTAAATCTGCGAGGCTCGCGTTGCGACGTCATCATCCTCGGCGACGAAGCCCCGTTGGTGATGAACAGTTTTAAGGTCAACGACCCGATGGACTCGGTTTATTATATCATGGCATGCCGCGAAGGCGCAAACCTCACCCCTACCGACGAAATTATCCTCGCCGGAGATCCCGCCACTCGTGCTGCCGTCACACCTCATCTGCGTCGATTTGTGCGCTACGTAATGCCGGCGATATTCCCGTCGACAATGTTCCGTGCAGGTCGAGCTGCGTTACGCACCCCCTTTGAACTTGTTGTTTCTCCTGTTTCAGGCATTAATTAACTATCGCTATGAGAATCATTAGAGGAAAATATGGTCGCCGTCGGTTTGACGTGCCTACGAATATTACCGCCCGTCCGACAACGGATTTTGCCCGCGAAAACATCTTCAACGTGCTCGAAAATCTCGTGGATTTTGAAGAAGACACCCCCGATGCGCTCGATTTATTCGCTGGCACCGGTGCCGTATCGTTTGAATTCCTCTCGCGAGGTTGCCGCTCCGTGACATCGGTTGAAAAAGCCGCCGTACAAGCCAACTTCATTCGTAAAGTAGCGTCGCAACTCGGTGCGGATAACCACACATTAGTGCGTGGCGATGCCCTACGCTATATCCAGGCTGCGCCCCGTTCGTTTGACATTGTGTTTGCCGATCCCCCTTATGATCTCCCCGGCTTTGCCGAAATCCCCGGCAACGTATTAGCCTCAAAGCTCCTGAAGCCCGGCTCGCTCTTCATCATTGAGCACTCCTCGAAGCACGATTTTTCCTCCCTGCCCCACTTTCTTGAGCACCGCGCCTACGGCTCGGTCAACTTCTCCCTCTTCCTTATTCCCGCCTCCAACCCCGAATAATCCCGCTCCATATCAACCGACGGAATCTATCCGATATCGTCTACCGAGACTCGACAATTATGCGATAATCCAGCGCTCGATATTGCGTGTTTTTGAGGAGAAGTTAACACCAACTTTCACCAGTTTGCGATCCTCAACAGCGAATGGCAGGGCGTAGTTCTTGTCGTTGATCTGCGCAAGCGCTTCTTCTGCGGTGCCATCAAGCTTAAATTCCATGACGTAAGTGTAGTCGTTAGTTTGCAGCACTAAGTCGATGCGCCCTTCAGAAGTGTGATATTCCGCTTTGACGTAGAACCCCATCAGCTTTGTAACGATGAACAGCACGTTCTGATAGTGATTCTCAAGATCTTTTTCTAACTCGTAGGGGGTATCAGCAAAAAGTGAGGATAAACGCTTGAGGAAGTCGTCGACTTTTCCCGTCTCGACTTCTTCTACGAAGTTGGCGATATAAAAGCTTGATTGGGTATTGCTGATAGAGGCATAGTATGGCAACAAAAACTTCATAAAGCCATCTTCAACTTCGGCATTCGGGAACCCTAAAGAGTACATCTTGAAGCGAGGATTATACCCTTTTATGGTAAGATATCCGCTTTGGTAGATTACCGGAATAGGATTGGTAGACTGCGAATCCACACTATTGAGCGCATCTTCGTCGACCACGGATGTTGCCATCTGCTCCAGATTGTAGTTATGCTTTTTCAGCAAGTACACAAGATATGACGGAGTGCCGGTTTCAAACCAATAGCTCTTAATTTTATTGCTTTGGAAAGTGCACAATAAGCTAAAGGGATTATAGATTCCAACGGAATCCTCACAAAAGTGATACCCATCATATTTGACGCGAAGATCTTCACGAACCTCATCGTAACTACATCTCATTGTTGTTGCCAATCGTTGAATGTAGGGCACAAAAACCGAGTCAAGCTCTTCGTCAGTAATACCACAAATGGCGACATACCTATCATCCATCGAAATGTCAAATAGGTTGTTCAAATCGCTGAATACACTGACCTTACCAAACTTGGTAACTCCAGTCAGAAATGCAAATTTGATGCACCCATCCATACTCTTGAGCGCCCCATAGAAGCCTTTCAAGATAGAACGATACGTCTCTTGCAATTCAGTGTTATCTATGCTTTGAAGTATCGGCTTATCATATTCGTCAACCAGGATAGCAACTCGTTGCCCGGTCTTTTCATAAGCGCGACGGATTACTCCCTCAAAACGAGTGCCTAACGATTTTTCATAATCGTTTTTCCCATACAACGTTTCCCAGTCGTTAAGGCTCGAAGAGAGTTTATTGCGAAGGTCGTCTTCCGTTGTGTATTCACCAACATTCAAATCGAGATGCAACACCGGATATTTTATCCAATCTTTCTCAAGTTTCTCAATAGCCAAGCCCTCAAACAGCTCTTTTTTGCCGTCAAAATAAGCCTGAAGTGTTGATAGGAGCATGCTTTTGCCAAATCGGCGCGGACGCGACAGAAAGTAGTAGCTGCCCGTACTTACCAGCTGGTAAATATACGCCGTCTTATCTACATAAAGGTAATCTCCTTTACGCAGCTTTTCAAAGTTTTGTACGCCAATCGGCATATTCTTTAAGGCTTCCATATCAACAGCTTAGATTCTAGGAGTTGCGAGAGGGCACGCAAAAAGCAAGTATAATGGCGATTACCGCCACTGCTAACGCTATGAAAGATAGCGAAATGCGTACTGCTTCAGGGAGCAATGGGCATACGGTTAAGCTAACTATCCACAATAGAGCGCTAATCGAGTCTATAAGACTAAACTTCGGATGAATCCACAGCTGGAACAACTGACTAATCGTCAAGCGAGACTTCACCCACGAATAGATTAGCATTCCGATGGATAGGAAAAATATTATACCGAATCCACCCATAATTACAGTATTTTCATGATTGCATGAGTAGGCTACAACAGCCCACGCCAAAGCGTGGAAGGTCAACAGATTACGCCCTACGCCGTCGATGCCTTTTTGAATTAGACTTAACATAATAGACGATGAGTTTAGTTGGTTTACCTCGTAAAGGTACAAAAAGGTTT
>CAZKYD010000071.1:0-12588 GCA_964556875.1 uncultured Alistipes sp. | reverse complement strand
AGGTTATTGGCGACGAAAATGAGACCGCCGACTTTGAAAAGAAAATTAAAGAATTAGAGGCTTATTGCGCTAAGTATAATAAGCTGACCGAGGATGTGATTCTCGACGTTGTCAAGGGGGATGCCCCGCGCGAGATGAAAGCCGACGATGTTATTATCTACGGCGTAAACGGAAAGCCTATTTCCGGACGTACCCCCAACCAACAGAAACTCGTAAAAACATTCCTGCAAAACGACCTTACGTTTGCTCTCGGCCCTGCCGGTACGGGTAAAACCTATGTGGCAATAGCCTTAGCGGTTCGTGCGCTGAAAAATCGCGAAGTAAAAAAGATTATCCTCTCGCGCCCCGCAGTTGAAGCCGGCGAAAAGCTCGGCTTCCTTCCCGGCGATATGAAAGATAAAATCGACCCATACCTCCAGCCCCTTTATGACGCCCTTGAAGATATGATTCCGGCTATCAAGCTGAAGGAATATATGGAGACGAACGTCATTCAGATTGCCCCATTAGCGTTTATGCGCGGCCGCACACTTAACGATGCAGTCATCGTGTTAGACGAAGCGCAGAACACTACCACCCATCAGATAAAAATGTTCCTTACCCGTATGGGTATGAACGCCAAAATGATAATTACCGGCGACGTAACTCAGATTGACCTGCCTCGCTCGGTACAGTCGGGCTTAATCCAAGCCCTGCGCATCCTGAAGGATATCCCCGGCATCGGGCGTATAGAATTCGGTAAAAAAGATATTGTGCGCCATCCTCTTGTGCAGCGAATCGTTGAAGCATATGCTCGCGCCGACGAGGAGGAAAAAGCCCATGGCGACAACGCTCACGGTGAGCCGCAATCATAAATGTGTAAAGTTTAATAAGTTACATAAGTCTTATATCAAATATAACTCTTATAGCTCTTATATCAAATATAATGGAAACTCTGCTGAAAACCAACTTCAACTTTCCGGGACAGACAGCCGTATACCACGGCAAAGTTCGCGACGTGTACACCATCAACAACAACCTTCTCGCGATGGTTGCTACCGACCGCATCTCGGCTTTCGATGTGATTCTTCCCAAAGGTATTCCCTTTAAAGGCCAGGTAATCAATCAGATTGCCTCTTACTTCCTGCAGTCGACTGCCGACATCGTGCCCAACTGGCGTCTCGCCGATCCCGACCCGATGGTAACCGTAGGTTATCGTTGCGAAGGTTTCCCCGTAGAAATGATTATCCGTGGCTACCTTACCGGTTCTGCTTGGCGCGAATATGCTGCCGGAAATCGCACTCTCTGTGGCGTAACTCTCCCAGAAGGTATGAAGGAAAATCAGAAATTCCCCGAACCGATTATCACTCCTACCACCAAGGCAGCTGAAGGCCACGATGAAAACATCTCACGCGAAGAAATCATCGCTCAGGGCTTGGTTTCAGAGGAAGACTACAGCAAGATGGAGGAATATACCCGCAAGCTCTTCCGTCGCGGTAGCGAAATGGCAGCTGAAAAGGGCCTGATTCTCGTAGACACCAAATATGAGTTTGGTAAGCGCGACGGCCAGGTAATCCTTATCGACGAAATCCATACCCCCGACTCTTCGCGCTACTTCTATGCCGAAGGTTATCAGGAACGTTTCGAAAAGGGTGAAGCTCAGCGTCAGCTCTCTAAGGAATTTGTTCGTCAATGGCTCATCGACCATAACTTCATGGGAAAAGAAGGTCAGACTGTGCCTGAAATGACTCCCGAATTCTGCAACGAAGTTTCGCAGCGTTATATCGAACTCTACGAGCACATTACCGGCTTGAAGTTCCAGCCCGCCGATGCTTCAAATCTTGAGGAGCGCATCGAAAAGAACCTTCTCGGTTGCTTAGATAGCCTCGCAAAATAATCTACGTGGAAGTAAAAGCCGAAAAAATAACCCCATACGGTTCTGACCGTCCTAAAGGAGCGCAGGTCGAGGAGATGTTTGATAACATCGCCCCGGCCTACGACTTTATGAATCGCGCCATGACTCTCGGTATCGACAAGTGCTGGCGCAAAAAGGTAGTGAAGATGGTTCAGCAGGCCCGCCCTGCTGCTATTCTCGACGTAGCTACCGGAACCGGCGACCTTGCTATTCAATTAGCAAAGGCTGTAACCGATGGGAAGGTAACAGGTATTGACCTCTCGGAAGGGATGCTCTCTGTTGGCCGAAAGAAAGTTGCGGAAGCCGGATTGGCTGACCGCATTGAGCTACGTCAGGCCGACTGCCTCGCCTTGCCGTTTGACGACTGCACATTCGACATTGTCACCGTAGCCTTCGGTGTGCGCAACTTCGAGCACCTAGATAAAGGGTATGCCGAAATGGCGCGTGTACTCCGTCCGGGGGGCAAGTTGATTGTTCTTGAACTCTCCACCCCAACATCCGCCATTGTAAAACCATTTTACAAGCTATATACTCGCGGAATTATCCCGGCTCTCGGGCGTCTGGTCTCCAGCGATTCGCGAGCTTACTCCTATCTCCCCGAATCCATCGCAGCAATGCCTCAAGGTGAGCGAATGCTTACATTGATGACGGAATCAGGATTCTCCGAATCCACGCTCCGTCGACTGACCTTCGGAGTCAGTACAATCTACTGCGGAACTAAACTTTGAATAAATGAAATTACTCCAAGGCCTTTGTGCCGCCGCAATTACCATTATGCCGGCAACCGCCTCGGCTGCCGATATGCTTCCGGCAATGACCGCTGCCCAAGATGGTGGTGCAGTGGCTAACAGTTCAACTCCGGTAGGATATGCCGAACGAGCTCGACTGATGATTGCCGATGAAAATTATCGCGGAGCTGTTGACCAGCTGCGCCAAGCTCTTGCACTCAATCCGCTGGATGTTACGCCTGAACGTGAAGCTGAAGAATATTATTTGGCAGTTGCTTCAGCGCATATCCCCGGCGAAGATGCTGCCGGAATGTTCTCGGCATTCCTGGATAAATATCCCGCCTCTCCATATCGCGAACGCGCATTGCTGGGGTTGGCCGGAACGCTATATGATGCCTGCGATTATGCTGCAGCCTTGGAGGTTTATCAATCGATAACGCCCGAAGCTCTTAACCCCTCGGATGCTGAAGAAAAGACCCTTAACGAGGCTTACTGCCTGCTCTATTTCTCCCGCTACGACGAGGCGAAGACCCTCTACGACTCGTTATTGACAACTCCCCAAGCGAATAATGCTCGATTCTATCTGGCATATATCGACTACATTAAAGGGGATTATTCCTCAGCTTTAACAGGCTTCTCAAGGGTAAGCGTTACATCCGAAAAGCCTACCTGCGATACACCCTACTATCTGGCGCAGCTGAATTATCGTCTCGGCAATTATCGCGAGGCGCTTTCGCAGTCGCAGCGACTGCTTGCTGCCGGTTGTCCGCAGGAATATCTTGCTGAAACGCAGCGTATTGCCGGTGAATCCCACTATGAGTTGGGAGATGTAAGAGCGGCTATTCCCTTGCTGAAAGATTATGTGGCAGCCACCGATAATCCACAGCCGTCGGCTCTCTATATCCTTGGCGTAAATTCCTACAATAATGGCGATTATAAGACGGCTATCAAGCAGTTGACTCCGGTTGTAGAGCAAAACAACGCTATGGGCCAGTCGGCGTATCTCTATATTGGTCAGAGCTATATGCAGCAGGGCAACTATGATTCCGCACTGCTGGCCCTCGACCAGGCTGTAAAAAGAAATTACGACTCCAAAACAACGGAGTTAGCATCATATAATTACGCGGTAGCGTCGGCTCAGGGAGGCAAGGTGCCTTTTGGTTCGTCAGTGACTCTGTTTGAGAACTTCTTGAGCAACTATCCCAACTCTGAAATGGCTCCCGCTGTTGCTGATTATATTATCAGTGGTTATATCAATGATAATAACTACGGGGCAGCTCTTAGAGCTATCAATAATATTAAGAACCCGTCGGATAAAATTCTCGCCGCCAAACAGAAAGTGCTGCTCATGCATGGCGCACGTCAGCTGCAGGCAGGTCGCACCGATGACGCTGTGACATGCTTGACCGAGGCTCGTTCATTAGGCCGTTATTCCGGCGACATCGCGTCGGAGTCGACCCTCTGGTTAGGCGAAGCGCTCTATAAGAAAGAAGACTACGCTGGCGCTATCAAAAATTACAACCTGTTCTTGAAAGAGACATCGTCGTCAAACAGCAACCATTCACTGGCGCTGTATGACATGGCGTATGCTCAGTTTGCTCAGAAAGATTTCTCTCAGGCTAAGACCTATTTCAACCGCTATCTTACTTCACTGAAATCAACGTCTTCGTCTGACGTTGTAGCTCTTAAGGCAGATGCCTATAACCGTCTCGGCGACTGCGAATATTATTCCGGTAAATTTACCGATGCCGCTTCGAACTATGAAAAGGCAATTCAGGCAGCCCCGTCATCAGCCGACTATCCGATGTATCAAACGGCTATCATGAAGGGCCTGACCCGCGATCATCAGGGTAAGATTGACGGCCTGGCTAAGATGATGGAGCGTTTCCCCTCGTCAGCGCTTATCCCCTCAGCCCTGCTGGAGACCGGCGAAAGCTATACCGAGCTGAACAATAACAGTAAGGCAATCTCAACCTACACCACTCTCGCCAAACGATTCCCCTCAACGGCTCAAGGCCGTCAGGGCGCGTTGCTGTTGGCTATTGCTCAGCTCAATTCAGGCAATACCGATAAGGCTATTGCCGATTATAAATATGTAATCTCAACATATCCCACCTCTGAAGAGGCGCGTGCTGCGGCTGAAGACCTCAAGCATATCTATGCCGACAGGGGCGAGATTTCTGAATATACTCGCTTCTTGGCGTCGGTGCCTGATGCTCCGAAATTGGAGCAGGGGGAAATTGCCGCTCTGCAGCTCGAAGGTGTAGAAAAGGCTTATGAAGCCGGACGCGAAGTTGAAGCTGCACGTCAGGCTGAAGAGCTTATCAACTCATATCCCGACTCAGAACAGGCGGTTGAGGCTCTGTCGATTCTCGCGAAGGTGCGTGAAAGTCAGGGTAAACCGGTCGAAGCGCTGGCTGCATATCAGCAGTTGGCTGAGAAATCATCCAACGAGATTGAAGTTAACAATGCTCGCATGGGTATTCTTCGCTTAAGCCGTGACCTCGGTAGCGATGAAGCCGTATTGGAAACAGCGTCAAAGCTGCTTGAATCATCGTCGCTCGGTAGCGATGACCGCAACGAAGTGTTGCTCGCTCAGGCTCTGTCGTTGCGCAATACCGGCAAGCAGACCGAAGCTGATAAGATTCTGAAAAAGCTCGCAGAGAATCCCTCAACGCTTCCCGGAGCAAAGGCGTCATATTATCTCGCTCAGGGAGAATATGATCGTGGCGATCTCAACTCAGCTTTGACTCAGGTAAATGCGCTTATCGATTCCAATACACCTCACGAATATTGGCTCGCTCGCGGATTTATCCTCTTAAGCGATATCAAACGTCGTAAGGGTGACACCTTTGAGGCGGATGAATATCTACGCTCGCTGCGCGACAATTATCCCGGCACAGAGACCGACATTTTCCAGATGATTGAAACCCGTCTGTCGAAGTAAACCGATTTTTCCGAAGTTTTTATTCAGCTCGATTTGAAATGAGAACTCTACATATACTCCTCCCCGGCTGCTTATTACTCTCTGCTTTCAGCTATCAGCAGGGCGCAGCTCAGGATCTCAACAAAGAAATCACTATCGACCGCGACATCGTGCCCGCTCAGCGTGCTGCCGCTCGTCCGGTTGTGTTCCCCTCGCTTACCGCGCCGTCAGTTTCGTCGGTGAATCTGCAGATGGAAGAGGCCGGAAATCCCGCGAAGCTTACAACTGCACTTACCCCTTACGCTCCGGCCTCAACTCCGGAAGCGTTTGCGGAGACCCCCTATCGAGGCTATCTCGATTTAGGTTATTTCCCAATGGTGAACCTAAATGTGTCGGCAGGCTATGCAATCGTCGACAAAGAGGCCACAAAACTTAACGTTTGGCTGCAAGCAAACAATCGTAGCTATAAGAGCCGCGAAGGTTCAATATGGGACGACAACAAGTGGAAAACTTTCGACCTTAACTTTGGCGTAAACTTCGCTCAGCGTTTCGGTAGATATAATGTTCTGCGCCTGGCTACCGACTTGGCTTATTCTAACTGGAACATGGCTAATGCATGCCTGGTAAAAGGTGAGGAAAAGTATTCCGACCTCGTGGAAGATACGTTTGAAAATTTCCACAATTTCCGCTGGCATCTTAACGGAGCGTTTGACGGCCGTATTAATGAAAGCCTGACTTATGGCTTTGGTGCGGGCGTTGGTGTATTCAAGAATAAAAAGCATACCGAAATGTGGATTGGTGGTGGCTCGGAGGTTACCTATCCTTTGGAGGATAACCAATTCTCGGTAAACTTTAAGGCATACCTCCGCGAACAGGTTAACGACAATACTTCTGCCGGAATTAAGGTTGAAGGTAATTTCCTGAACTATAGCTCATTCTTGACTCCTGAATTATATGTTGAGGCAAAAGCATCGAGCACCCATCTTGATGAACTCTCCGGCAAGACTTTGGGGCAAGTAGATTTTACGCCTTATCTCGATTATAACGCCGGCAGTTTCTATGGCAAGGTTGGTGCGCGCATCGGCCTGTCGATTAATTCTGGCAAAAAACTTCATGTAGCCCCTGATGTTGTTTTGGGTGTGAATCCTGATGCACGTTTTGGCGCGTGGTTGAAGTTTGGCGGCGGTGTGCAGCCCAACTCGTTGGAGCGTATGTATGCTGTAAGCCGATATGCCGACACTCGTATGGCATATTACTTCTCAAATTTGGCCTTAGACGGTCAGTTGGGTTTGCGAGTAGGTCCGTTCTATGGCGCTTCGTTGACTCTTACTGCCGATTATGCTGCAGCTAACGACTGGTTGATGCCTTGTCAAGTTGTTAGATATAACAGTGTTTGCAACACGTTCCTGCCGAGTAAGGTTCGCGGTTGGAAAGTGGGCGCCAAAATCGATTGGCAGTATCGTTCGCTGATTGCGTTGTCCGCCTCGTATGAGCGCAATCTTGGCAGCGATGACGACCGTGCATGGATCGACTGGTATGACTTTGCTCGCGATGTGATTGGAGCTTCGGTTTCGGTAACTCCTATCTCTCCCTTGACGATTGACCTGGGTATTACCGCCCGCTTGAATCGCCGCCAATATGTTGCAGAAGTGGCGTTTGTTGACTATCTCAACGAGCAGGATTATGTAACCACTTCGCATTATGAAGAATCCACCTCGAAGTTGGGCGATTTGACCGACTTGTGGGCTGGTGCATCGTGGCGCTTTACTCCTGCATTCACCGTGTTTGCGCGTTTCGAAAATATCCTCAATAAACGTGCCGCATTAGTGTTTAATATTCCCAACCAAGGCTTTACCGGCCTGTTTGGTATCGGTTATAAATTCTAATCTCTCTTTCAACTATGTTCAAACCCCGCTTACTTAGGGAAACTGCAGAGATAGCCCTTACTCATTTGAAGCGATTCATCGAGCCTCGATTGACCGATGATTTCTCGTTGCGTCGTGTGTCGGCTCCGCTCTATCTGCCTATCGATTCGGGGTTGAACGATGAAGGGGAGGCTATCCGATTTACTTTGCCGATGTCGGGCGAGGAGGTGGAGATTGTTCGTGGCCTGGACGCATGGCTACGCAGTCAGCTCGTACGTTACGATATCGCGCCCGGATTTGGAGTGTTCACGATTATGAACGCAATCCGCCCGGAGCTGGTAGAAAACGCAACTTCGTCGCCCCACGTTAGCGCTTGGGCTTGGCAGCAGGTTGTAGCGAAGGATGACATCAACGAAGCTCATCTTGAGGCTACATGCCGTAAGTTGTATGAACTATTACAGAAATCCGAGAAGATGCTGTTGGAAATGTTCCCGCATCTAACGGCAACTTTGCCCGCTACTATAGAGGTTGTCAAGGAATCGCAGTTGGCAGAACTGATGCCCGATTTGAGTGAAGAACGCCGTGAATATCAGTATCTCCACGATAACGAGTCGAAGGCCGTCTTGTTAATGGATAATAGCTTGCGGTCGAAGATTCTGATATGGAATAAGGCTGTTGACCGCTCGCTGGCTATTGCTGAAACGTCGATAAATCTGAACCGGCCGGTGGCCTCGATCGGTGGCAATATCCTTCGCGATCAATTTGCCATGCAGGTACTTCATCAGAATTGTCTCCTCCGATAATAAAGTAAACCCTTACTTAACTCTTAACTTAAAGAAAATGCGCATTGATATACTGACAGTTCTCCCCGAGATGTTTGATTCTCCGCTGGGATGCTCAATCCTGAAACGTGCTCAGACTAAGGGGCTCGCCGAATTTCATGTACATAATCTTCGCGATTATACAACTAACAAGCATCGCAAAGTCGATGATTATCCTTTCGGTGGTGAAGCCGGCATGGTGATGCAAGTAGAACCGATTGATCGCTGCATTTCAGCTCTGAAAGCTGAGCGCGACTATGATGAGGTAATCTTTACATCCCCTGATGGCGAGCAGTTTGACCAGCCGATGGCCAACCGCATGTCGTTGTATAACAATATTATTATCCTTTGTGGCCACTATAAGGGGGTTGATTACCGTGTGCGCGAGCATCTTATCACCAAGGAGATTTCGATTGGCGACTATGTTTTGACTGGTGGTGAGTTGCCGGCAATTATCATTTCTGATGCTATCGTCAGGGTCATTCCCGGAGTGCTCGGCGATGAACAGTCGGCGCTTAGCGATTCCTTCCAGGACAATCTGCTGTCGGCCCCTGACTATACCCGCCCTGCCGACTATAATGGCTGGAAAGTGCCCGATATTCTTCTTTCCGGTCATGAGGCTAAAATCGCCGAGTGGCGCCATGAGCAGTCGCTTGAACGCACTCGTCGCCTCCGCCCCGACCTCCTCAAATAGCGCGCTCCTCCTCCGTCAAATTCCGCTCCCTCTTCGCCGCTGAAAGCCAAATCGTAGAGCTGGTTAGTGCTTGTTGTTTGTCGATAGGAAGCGGCGTAGCAAGAATCCGAGGAAGTAAGGGAATGTGAAGAATGCGCCGTTAAAGCCGATATTTTTATTGCATAGCTTAATGCCAAACTTGATCTCCGGATAATTATCTCCGGAGATTAGTTTATTCAGCGATTTGGTGGCGCCGTCTTGGGCTTTTACCTCTACCGGGATGAGAGAGTCGAGATCGCGCACAAAGAAGTCCATCTCTATCGTCGATTTTTCATTGCGATAGAAATAGAGATTATAACCTTGTTTTACCAGCATTTCGCCAACGACGTTCTCATATATCGCTCCCTTATAGGTGTTGAAGTTGCGGTTTTCGCGAAGGTCGGCTTGCGCTTCCTCATCGAGCGATGCAATCAGCATGCCGGTGTCGTGGTAGTAAAGTTTATAATTACCGGGGATATAATTCCCTTTCAACGGCAGTGATACTTCAGAGAGGCAGTAGCAAATGTTGACGATGCCGGCATCTTGTAGCCAATCAACTGTGCCACGATAGTCGCGGCTGCGAGCGTTTTTGGCAATTTTCGAAATCTGGAATTTCTTATTGGATTGGCCGAGGAACACCGATATATGGTTATATATATTCTTGATTTTTGCCTTGTCAAGGCCGATGGCATACTTTGTGATATCTTCTTCGTAGTCCAAAAGTAGCTGGCGCTGTTTTACCAATACACCACTAAAATTCCCTGTTTCTAAATAGCTACAAACAACAGCCGGCATGCCGCCAACTACTATGTAGTCGTGGAAAAGTTCCGACAGCACCTGCATTTCGGTCGCTGACAGAGGTGTGACGTCGATCATCTTTTGCAGCCAGCCATTGATGTGGGTTTCATTATAACCTTTAGCCCAAAGAAATTCTTCGAAGTCCATTGAAAACATCGTGTAGTCTTCTTTGTAGCCGACGCTGTTCGATTCTATTTCGTTGTAGTTTAGGCCCATTAGTGAGCCTGAGCAGATTACATCGTATCGGCGGTCTAAAGCAAAGGATTTTAGAGCGGTTGCCGCAGCGGGTTGTTGCTGTAGTTCGTCGAAGAATATGAGTGTAGTCCCCGGCTCGATTTGCAAAGCGGGGTCAATCAGGGAAATATTTTTAATGATATTGTCAACTTCATAGCCGTCGTCGAAGATGTTGCGATATTTGGGCTGCAATACGAAGTTGATGTTGATAACATGATCGTAATGCGATTCTGCGAATTGCAAAATAGAGAAAGTCTTCCCGATTTGACGTGCTCCTTTTACAATTAGAGGCATCCTATCTTCGCGCTTTTGCCAATCTTCTAAGAACTGATCTATTTTTCGGCTGATTATCATGGCTTTATCTTTGATTTATGCTTGCAAAGATACAACCTTTTCACAAAATTCCAAGGTTTTTAGAGCAAAATTTCACAAAATTCCGGGAATTTTCGGCTTAGATTTCACAAAATTCCAAGGTTCTTTGACGGAAATTTCACAAAATTCCAAAAATACCGCCCCAAAAAAAGGATGTTGTTGGGGGATTAGTTGATCGGGGCGCGATATTGGCCTTTGTTGGCTGTTGCTTTGCCGTAGGAGATGGCATTGACGGGGCAATGGTGGTAGCAGCGTAGACACATGGTGCAGCCTGGCCCCCACTGCGGACGTTTGTCTTTAAGGGTGATGTTAAGCATGGGGCATTTGCGCGCGCAAAGGCCACAACCGCTACACTTTTCCGGGTCGGCCTTGAAGGGGAGTGGGGACATCTGGAAGGCGCGGAATAGGGTGTAAACAACGTTGGTCTTGAGCCATGCCCAGCTACCGCGCACAACATCGCTATCGCTGGCGCCGCGCTGAATGGCTGCGGCAATGTCGGCAACGCGTTTGGGCATTGCTGCTAATTTCTTTTGGGCGAGGTCGTCGGGGTCCACATCAAACCCTTTCATGCAGACGTAGGTGTTGGGCATAATTACCGAGAAGGCTCCGCGCGGGGTCCAGCCACGCTGGCTAAGGTGTTGTGCCCATTGGTCGTCGGCGCGGCCGATATCGTCACCGCAGGTGCAAACCATATAATGACGAGCTTCGTCGGCCCCTTTGAATTTTACTTTATCGATGAAGCGAAGCACGATTGGGGGAACGCCCCAACTGTAGATCGGGAATACCCAGATTATCTCTCGTGTGGTGGTCGTGACGTGCCCTTCAGCATCGTGCGATTCAATGTTGAGGAGCTGCTTATTGGGGTATAATAGGCGGTCGCCTGATAACTCGTATAGCAGATTATTGTCGCTGTCGTTAGGGAAAAGCTGAGAATGGAGCGCTTCTGCCACCATTCTTGAGTTCCCGGTGCCGGAAAAATAGATAATCATGGTGTAATAGGATAGAGAGGTTAGTGGATCTGGCGGATGGTGATTTGCGTGGCTCCGTAGCCATATTCGCGGAATGATGCGTCTTGCACATCCTGACCTTTATAGCGATAGTTCAGCTCCTTCATCAGGGCGTGGCGCAGTACGCCTTCTCCTTTGCCATGGATAAAGATGATTTTTTTGCCGAAGTTGCGGAGATTCTCATCCATGATTTTGCGGAAAGTGTCGATCTGATAGTTGAGAATATCTGCATTAGAGAGGCCGCGGGTGGTGTCGAGCAGCTCTTCAGCGTGGAGATCTACAACTAATGGCTCATCTTTTTTCGAATCATGACGCTTTACGGGCTGGCGTTTCGGGCGCAAATCCTCGTGGCGCTTTTGGCGCATGGCGTCTTCGAGCGATGCCGAGTCGAAGGTCATTGCGCGTTGAGGGATGTCGTTCTTTACGATGTCAATGGCGATAACCGGTGTATCGAAATAGGGATTGTCGTGGAAGCAGTGGAGCTTGAAGAATTTTGTGACATCCAGCGGTCGTTCGATGGCAACGGGGGCTTTTAGTGCAAATTCCTTGTCGCGCTTAAAGGCGATGTATTGCACGGCGATACGATCCAGTCGGCCTACTTGGTCGCGGCTCAGCTCTTCGAGGAAAATCTGAATATTCGGTTCAACTACTCCGGCAAAGCGTGTGGTCCAGCCGTTGTCGCTGTCGCTGCGCGAAAGGAAGGTGAAATATAGGAAATAGTTGGAATCGTTGACGAGGTAGGCTTCGTAGGTGGTAGTGGTGAGATGCTTGATCTCTACAGGCTGGAATCCGAGCACGAGGTTGATTTGGTCGCCTGTTTTCGTTTCGATTACCGGCTCCGGCTTCTCTACTTCAGGCATTTTTGTGGGCACGAATTTCGATTGGCGTTCGGCTTCTTTTTGCTGAGCGGCTTGAACGGTGCCTCCGAAGGCGTCACGACGAGTGGCGGTCTCTCCTGCGGGAGTAACCACAACGAGCTCTTTCAGAAGTATGGGTGTTTCAAAACCATCTTCTTCTTCGACATGCGCAATATTGCCGTCGATTTTCACAATGCGTCCGCCGCCGGTAGAGCTGAGGAAACGAACGATATCGCCTACTTTTGCCATAATGCTAATATTCAGAAAGTTGCTGTATAGTTATAACAAAAAAGAGTTGAAATTGAGGCTTAACCTTCATTTTCAACTCTTTTGCTTTTGTCGGGGTGACTAGACTCGAACTAGCGACCTCACGCCCC
>CAZKYD010000070.1:0-13165 GCA_964556875.1 uncultured Alistipes sp. | reverse complement strand
TAAGCATTACTATACTTTTTGTTTTATTTTTCTAACTGCGATAAATCGCGCAAAGATACAAATAAATTTCCGAACTGCCTAATTTTCACGCTACTTTACGCCGAAATTCATCTTTTTAGCTGAATCTATGCTCCAAATTTCCTCTTTGCGCGCATTCTTTGCGCCGCTGTCAGCCCGCCCCCTCCAACAACCATCTTTTTCTTTGTGTGTTCAGTTGTAACATTCTGATCCAGGCGTGAATAGCTTTCAACTACACTTTTTGCATCAGAAACAGGTAAAAATTCAACCTTAGGCACAAAACCACAGGCAACGGCGAGCTCAACAAGCTTCGATAGTTTATGGTCAAAGTCTCCGTTAAGGATTTGAGATACATATCCTTTCGAAACGCCCAACTGCATTGCAAATTCATTTTGAGTAATATGATTGGTGCTCAAATATTGCTTAATATGATTATAAAGCGATATCTGAATCATTTGTGTCCAATAATCCGGCGATTTGTATTTGTCTGAAATATTCATAGTCTTATGATTTTTGTCTTAACTCAATATATGACGGCAAGTTGTTGAAATGTTGAAAAACTTTCGCGATATCTTTCTCTTGCCCTTTCTTATACCCACCGAGTACAACATAATAGCTTGGCTCTAACTTTAGGGCGTATACTCGGAGGTGTTTAGATTTAAATTCGAAAACGTCTTTACGATCGAACTTTCCTCCGGTAATATGTCTATATTTTGATGTTGGTAGATTATTATTGTTTACGCAATCCATTAGTGCTATTATTTTGGCTAATTCAGCCAAATCGCTTTTTTGCTTTAATGAATTGACAAATTCTTCAAAATAATTTCTGCCATTTTTGTATAAAAGATAAAATTGATAGTTAGGATTATCAACTTCATCAAGGACTACTCGATAAAACTCGTCCATTATTGCATAATGTTAATGAATTATTGGTTAGAGCGTGAACTATAATGCTGAATCAGTAGTGGTCTAAGATTCAGAGGCAAAGATACAGCCTTTTTTTCTATAAAACAAGAAAATAGGCGGAAAAGTTTAGCTTAAACTAAACTATTGTCTTACTGAGACGTTTTTAGGCTTTGGGGGGCGTTAGCGGGAAGTGGGGGAGTGGAGGAGGCAGAGGCGCTCAACGGCGGCTTCAAAGGTGTCGCGATTGATGGCACGATTGCGCACGGCGGTACGATAGTTGTAAATCGTTTGGGGGGAATAGAAGAGTAGTGTGGCAATCTTGGAGCTATCGGTAATCCCCATTCTAATCATGGCGAAGATGCGCAGCTCGGTGGTGAGCAGTTCGTTGGGCTTAAGCTCGATTTTCTCGCCGTCGCGCAAGAGCTTATTGAATTGCTCAACAAAATCGGGAAATACATGCAGGAACGCCTTGTCGAAGTTGAAAAATAGTTCGCGGCTTTCGGCTTCGGAGTTGCGGGCAAGAGCCGGTTTTAGCAAGTCGTCGTAGAGGCGCGCCTTTACTTTTGCTTTCACCGTTGAGCGATACTTGTTGAACTTGTCGATATAGGTTGCGCATAGGTCCATAAAGAGGCATACATATTGCTCGCGCATCTCGTTGGTATCGACTAGCTGCGCGTTAAGTTCGGCAAGTTTTCGGTTGGCTTCGGCGATGTCGCGGGTGTGTTGTCGGTCGGCTTTCCATTGCTTGTAAATCAGGAAGAAAGCTGCTAACAGTCCGATAAATAGAGCGGTAATTACCCATAACGCGATATTCATATTTCGGTTACGCTCGGCAATTTTTTGCTGATACGAAACGATGATATCCGGGAATTTATGTGCGATTTCCAGTAGGCGCAGGCGATTGTTGTAGAAGTTGGCATCTTCGAGCGAGTAGAGAAGATAGCGATTTGCGCGCTCCATGTCGCCGTATTTCTTATTAATAAACAGCGCTAACTGTTGTAGCGCAAGGTTCTCTTTCAGAGGGGTCACCTGGTCGGAGATGGCCGCTTTCAGCAGATAAATTTCATAGTTTTGCCAGTCCTTCAGTTTTTCGTAAATCATAGCTTGAGCATAAGCGGCCTGAGCATATAGGCGAGTGTTCTCCGGGGTTTCGTGTAAGATTTCGTCATAGAGGGGGATCGCTTTATCGAACTGGCGCATACGCAGATATCGCTCGGCGATGGCATATTTATATTGCACCGTTTCGGTCGGTAGGGTTGCGATAATCGAATCGAGATAGAACACACGCTTTTCGCGGAATTGCGGAGCAAAAGTGGCATCATCGGTATATTCTGCCCAAACGCCGTAGATCCATTCGCGTGCATTATAATATTCAGCCTTTACCGAGTCGGCAATTTCGGAGCTGTGAATTTCGTCAAGCAGATCGTTAGCATGGCTAAAATATCCGGTAGTAGCTAAAGCGAGGGCTTTATGCACCTTTGCTTGCGCTATTAGATTAGTGTTGCCGGTAGGCTCTACTAACAGCATCTCGCGATTCACACAGTTAATTACCGAGTCAGCCTTATAGGTTAGAAACTCGTTGAAAAGTTTGTGGTAGATGTCAATCTTTTCCTCGGAATTGAGAGTATGGGTAAGCGCTGTCGACAGACTGTCGAGGCGTTGCTCTTTTGCTTGAAGATATAGCGGGCGGTGGCCGAGCTCAAGTTCGAGTCGGTCGGTAAGTTCTTGAATGGTATCGGCATTGCCGTCAGGAATAGCCAATAAAAACAGTAAGGGGAATATCAAATACCTCATTACAATCGAAATTTTTCGCAAAGATATAACGGATTTTTGATTCTTGCAAGTCTACTTAGTCGGAATTAGGCGACTTTGATAAGTGCTTGATTATTAAAGTGTAAAATAAGCAGTAGTGTTACCAATCGTCTACTTTGGCGTTACCGAGCGATACAATCC
Source organism: uncultured Alistipes sp. (assembly GCA_964556875.1). Classification (GTDB taxonomy): domain Bacteria; phylum Bacteroidota; class Bacteroidia; order Bacteroidales; family Muribaculaceae; genus UBA7173. The sequence continues at coordinate 10,288 of CAZKYD010000070.1, read as the reverse complement.
GAATTTTGCGCTAATAAATTTGCAACAGAAACCAAGAACCACACATATCATGAAACATCAAGTTTTCAAATCGCTTTCAGTTATGTTACTGTTGTTACCGCCGGTAATTGGCTCGGCAAAGCAGCACGAATCAACTGATTCATTAGCCTTAACGAAAAGCACCAAAGGCGAGGAACGCAATGTGATGCTCAATGCATCCGACGCCACTAAACCTCGCGAAATCCAAATTGGCCTCCCTTCAGAAGATGTAACCGTCTATGAGAATGGCCTCCCGGCGGTCTACTCTACAGCCGTTCACCAGCTCGCACGCCATTGGCGTAGCGATGCCAGTCTCGGCACGGTAGGTCTAATGACCCCGATGGAGTCAGCTATCAAAACCGGCAATATCGCCTACTCGGTTGATAGTTATTCCAACCTCGGACAGAAAGAGTTCAAAGGGGTTGTAAACTATCACACCAACCTATTTGGCTGGCAGAACATTGATATGAATGTTTCCGGCGGCATCGGCAACAAATGGCTCTATACCGCCAGCATCTATCAGAATTTCGACCCGGGCAGCTTCGACCCGAAGTTTACCGACTACAGCGACCGCACGCAAATCTATCATGCCGGCCTGACCCGACTGCTCAACAAGGGTAAGATCAGCTTGCTATATAAATTTGCTAAGAGCAGTGCGCTGGGCTCGATGGTTAACTCCGCACCGTTTATCTACGTTGGCGATGGCAGCGTGAAGGGTGTTCCCGGTTTTACATTGGGCACCACCTCTTATGCGCCTTCAACCGGATCGTTCCATTATATGGACGTAATGGACGGACAGATGAAGACCGGCCAGTGGGGCGATTTCGTAGAGAATCGTTCTCACGAGGTTGCAATGTTGTTCGACTATAATCTTTCGAGCAACTCGCTCTTGCAGGTCAGTGCCAAATATATGAACGCCCCGAAAGCCAACTATGTTGACTTTGGCGGTAGCACGATTTTCCAGGCTACAGCAGCCGACAATCTCTTCGATGGAGAGTCGGACACCCCCTATACCGGCTTAGCCGAAGGACGTCGTACATGGCTCCACTTCGGCAAAGTGCAGAATGCGCTGTTGACAGCTGAACTCAACTCGCGTCTGAGCGACAACAACCAGTTGCGCGTAGGCCTGAATGAATGGTTCTATCATCTCGACTATCATTCGTCGTCGTTCCAGTGGACCGGTACTGTCAGCGAATATCCTACAGTGCTTACCCGCTACTATGCTGATGGTAGCTCCGACCAGTTCCGAGGCTTCAACGAGCTCAGCCCGGAATACACAAAAGGCTACGAGAATAAACTCGCGCTCTACGTTACCGACAATTGGCAGCTGACCCCGAAGTTTAATCTCTACTTTGGCGGACGATTGGAATATTACCGTATGGCGGCTGACCAGATTCCTTACACCCGATACGAAGGGTTCCATATCGGCGATACTCACACCTATACTAACGCCGATGGCACAACCTCAACCGTAGTGATTGCGCCTCAGCAGGTTGTCAAGAACAAGCTGAACTATGCCGCTACTATCCAAGGTCTCTATCAACTTGATAAGCATTTCGGTCTGACCGCTGATGCTACCGTTGCTACCCGTTACCCCCGTATCAACGAATATGCCGGTACCGGTCCTACCGAAGAACAGTATAAGCGTGTCACGATTCCTTTGATTCGCGGTGGTTTTACCTATCGCAATTCATGGATGGACCTGACCTCAATGGTTACTTACATCTCTAAGTCGAATAACATCGACCAGCAGAACGTAACCAAGCCCGGCACTACCCAGTCGAAGACCACACTGCTTATCTACGGCATCAAGACTATCGGATGGACAACCTCTGCCGAGATGCACCCCTTCAAGGGATTTAATCTCCACCTGTTGTTCACCTACCAGAAGCCTACCTACAACAACTACTTCATCAAGTCGCCGTTTGAAGGGGTTGACGACCTCAATGCTAACGGTAATATCGTAAAGGAAATTCCTCAAATCTTGGTGGAAATCGATCCGAGTTACAACATTACCGACAATGTTCGCCTGTGGCTGTCGCTGCGCTATTTCGGTAAGACCTATGCCAACCTTACCAATGCGCTCTACTTCAACGGTCGTTGGGAGACCTTTGGAGGCGTAACCTGGGATATCAACCGACATCTGACCGTTGGGGCTACCGTAGTTAACATCCTTAACCAGAAAGGTGCGTCCGGCACAATCAACGGTGCGGAACTCCTCTCAAAGGATAATGCCGACCAATATCAGAATTACTACATGAGCGGCAACTACCTGCGCCCGTTTACCGTAGAGTTTAACGTCACTCTGCGCTTATAATCCACGAACTATCAAAATCAACATTTCTAAAGAATAATCATGAAAACCATCGTAACACTCCTCGCTACGTTTGCTGTCGCCACATCTTCAGTGTGGGCTAACGACAGTGCGGGGAAAATCATCCGCATCTCTACCGATCATACCGATTTGGTGCTCACCGTAGGACCTAACGGCCGATTATATCAAACCTATCTCGGCGAGAAATTCCTCAACGAGAACGACCTTAAGAACCTCAGCTGGTCGCAATATGCCGGCTCTGATGGAGCTGTGACCACTCGCGGTTGGGAAGTATATTCTACTTCGGGCAACGAAGACTATTTCGAACCTGCTCTCGGAGTTACTCATGCCGACGGCAACGCTACTACTTACCTCTACTATGTAGATTCATCGACAAGCTCTGTTAATGGGGGCACTCTGACCCGCATCAACCTGCGCGACGATAAATATCCTTTCGAAGTTACTCTCAACTATATCGCATATCCGAAAGAGGACGTTATCAAAACCTGGAGCGAAATTCGCCATAGCGAAAAGAAGCCTGTAACTCTCTCGCAGTATGCCACCACCATGCTCTACTTCAACGAGCCTACCTACTACCTTACCGAGTTTAGCAGCGACTGGGCCCGTGAGGCTCAAATGAGCAGCCAGCAGTTGCAGTTCGGAAAGAAAGTTATCGACACAAAGCTTGGTAGCCGTGCAGCCATGCACACCCATCCTTTCTTTGAAGTAGGTCTTAACGGGCCGGTAAAGGAGCAGCAGGGTGAAGTGCTGATGGGTACGCTGGGTTGGACCGGTAACTTCCGTTTCACATTTGAGATTGACAACGTAGGCAACTTGCGTGTTATCCCAGGTATCAATCCCTACGCCTCTAACTATGAATTGAAGGCTAACGAAACCTTTACCACCCCCGAATTTATCTTTACTCTGAGCCAAAATGGTTCTGCGCAAGGAAGCCGAAATCTGCAGGCGTGGGCGCGCAACTATCAGCTGAAAGATGGCAAGGGAAGCCGTATGACTCTTCTGAACAACTGGGAAAACACAGCTTTCGATTTCGACCAGGATATTCTCGCCGGATTGATGAAAGAGGCTAAAGACTTAGGCGTTGATATGTTCTTGCTCGACGACGGTTGGTTTGGCAACAAATATCCGCGTAAAGACGATCATGCCGGTCTTGGCGATTGGGAAGTGACCCATAGCAAACTGCCCGGTGGTATCGCAGCCCTTGTTGACGCTGCAAAGGATGCCGATGTTAAGTTCGGTATCTGGATTGAGCCTGAAATGGTCAACCCGAAGAGCGAACTTTACGAGCAGCACCCCGACTGGGTTATCGAGCAACCTAATCGCGAAACTTACTATTACCGCAACCAGTTAGTTCTAGATTTAAGTAACCCGAAAGTGCAGGATCATGTGTTCGGCGTTGTCGACAAGATTCTGAGCGAAAACCCCGGAGTTGCCTACTTCAAGTGGGACTGCAATAGCCCGATTACCAATATCTACTCCCCCTACAACAAGGGCCGTCAAGGTCAGCTGTATGTCGACCATGTCCGCGGAATTTATAATGTTCTGAAGCGCATTCAGGCAAAATACCCCAATGTGCCGATGATGCTCTGCTCGGGTGGCGGAGGCCGTTGCGACTACGAAGCGCTGAAATATTTTACCGAATTCTGGTGTAGCGACGACACCGATCCCCTGGAACGAATCTATATCCAATGGGGTTTCTCGCAGTTCTTCCCCTCAAAGGCGATGGCTGCCCATGTCACCAGCTGGAACAAACAGACCTCGGTTAAATTCCGCACTGATGTAGCCTCGATGTGCAAACTTGGCTTCGACATCGGTCTGCATGAACTCTCTGCCGATGAACTCACTTACTGCCGTCAGGCTGTTGCTAACTGGAAGCGCCTGAATCCGGCAATTATGGATGGCACACAATATCGCTTAGTGTCGCCTTACGAGTCGGCCCACGCTGCTGTTTCATACGTAGATAATTCTCAAAATATGGGGGTTGTATTCGCCTACAACCTGTCGCCTCGCTTCAAGGAAAAACTCCATCGCGTAAAATTGCAAGGCCTCGATCCTACCCGCATCTATCGCGTAGAGGAAATCAACCTGATGCCCGGCACCGAATCAACCTTCCCGCAAAACGGACAAACCTTTACCGGCGACTATCTAATGAAGGTCGGACTCGACCTCTTTAGCTATGAACATGCAACAAGTAGAGTCGTAGAACTCTCAGCCCAATAGAGGCCGTACAAATTCTAAGTAGACGAAGAACCACGTATATGATAGGGATAACATATACGTGGTTCTTTTATTTTAGTAAGATTGCTTGGAGAATAGGGTATTGGGGGTATTTTAACGTTTTTTTTGATTTGCTTGGAGAATTGAGAAAGAAGTTATAACTTTGCGATAGTCAATCAATTCAAACGAATTACATTATTCATTGAACTTATGAAACGGTGCTTCAGATTAGCGATACTATTAACTTTTACGAATCCATCCATCGGCATTAATGCGCAGACCGAATCAACGGATTCTCTAACCCACGACTTGCAAGAAGTGGTGGTTGAGGCCCAGAATCAGCGCACTTCCGCCACGGTCTCAACATACATTCCGGCATCTAAGATGAAGGATGCCGCCCAAAACGCTATCGACTTGCTGCAACGCATGACGATTCCCGAGATTACGGTCGACCCGCTATCCAAGTCGGTCAGCACCCCCTCCGGGCAAGAGGTTGCAATCTTCATCAACTACGTGCCGGCAACCGAGCGCGACCTCGCCGGTATGCGTATGGCTGATGTTCGCAAAGTGGAGTATCTCGACTACCCGCTGGATCCGCGCTTCCGCGGGGCGCAACACGCCGTCAACTTCATCATGCAGGTGTATGAATATGGTGGCTACACCAAGATTTCCGACAACAACTTCTTCCTCGGCGGCTACACCAACCAGGGGCAAATCTACAGCAAGTTTGCCTACCGCAAAATGACCTACGACCTCCTGATTGCCAGCGATTTCGTTTCCGCCAAGAATATCGGCTCCTCGGAGACTTCGGTATTCAAGGCTTCCGGTTCGAGCCTGGTGCGCGATCAGCAGTTCCTCAACGCCGACTTCAAATACATCACCGTGCCGTTGGCTTTCCGTGCCACCTACAACTCCGACAAGGTGCAGATTATCAACACCCTTAACTACACTTTTCACGACAACTACTGCCGCACCTACGACGGTGACCTCAGCTTTACACCGCTGACCAACGCTAACTATCAATATCATTATGTGCGCCCCTATCTCAACCGCACGCTGTCGTGGTCAGGCGAATATTTCTTCGCTCTGCCGAAACAATGGAGCTTCACCGCCGACCCGTCGTTTACCTATACCAACAACAATACCTACAGCAACTACACCACTACGCAGCCCGACGCCTCCGCCATCGTAAACAATGCCCACGAGAACGGCTACTACCCACAGATCCGAACCAATACCGTCAAGAAGTTCAACGACCAGCATGCTGCCAAGTTGCTGGTTAACTACGGCGCCTACATCAACCATGTAAATTATTCCGGCGATACGGAATATTACACCAGCTTTAGCAACAACTTTGTGAACGGGGCCCTCGGCTACACTTTCAAAGGCGAAAAGGTAAACGTTGACGCTGATGCCGGTATGTGTTGGGAGTTCCTGCGCACCAACGGGCTGAAGTATGACGACCATTATCCGTTTGCCCATGTCTCGGCAACTTACTCGCCAAATGATAAGCAGCGTTTAAGTTTCTGGTTCCAGTATGCCACAAACTCGCCCGATGTTGACGAGCGTTCGCCAAACATTATCCAAAACAACGAATACCTCTATTATACGGGCAATCCGCTGCTCACCAACTCGCGCCACGTAACGGTGCAACTCAGTCACACGTTCTTCCCCAACAATAAGTTCTCGCTGAACACCTACGCACTATATTTCGGCCTTTACGACCGCGCCACATCCTACTACGACTACATGACCGACCGCATCGGTGTGCTCCGCGGCTACGTCAACAGTGGCGACTTCACGCGAGCTGAGGTCGGTATCAATGCCACACTGAGTCTGTTCAACCGCAAGTTCATCGCGCAGGTCACCCCGAAGTTCTGCCATTACGGTTCTACCGGCTACTATAAGCTCACGCGCAACCCGTTCACCTGCTCGGTCTATGCAGCCTACTACTTCGGCAACTTCTACGTCGACGGGTTCTACCGCACCAAGCAGCACAGTCTTAGCCAGATATTCGGGACATACAATGGTACCAGCAGCTACTATTTCCTGCGTGCCGGATGGCATCACGCCAACTGGCAGCTCTCCGCCATGGCCATGAACTTTGCCCGCTACCGCTACGACAACGAGTGGAGCGACATCGCCTCACCGGTCTACGACAGCCATAATGTCACCATCAATGGCAACTACCACGCCTCCGTCATGCTTTCCGTAACCTACACCTTCGGCTACGGCAAACAAATTCAGCGTGGCAACGAAGTTGACCGCCAAGGCTCCGCCGCCTCCGCTATCATGCAATAAGGCTATCTTAATATTATCGCGCGAAAGTTGCGAAAATAGAGAATAAAGAACCACGTATAAGTTCCCGATCAAGGAGGCTTATACGTGGTTCTTTTATTTTAGTCTGTAGAGGTTGGGAGGGGCGTTAGCGGAGGGGGGTCAGAGTGAACGAGTAGGTTAGACGATGAGCAAAGATGCGATAGGCATCGTGGGGGGCTGCGCCCCATGAGTCGTCGCCACCCAAACCGCGCTGAACAAGGTCGATGTAGAGATAGTTAGTGGTGCGGTTATGAACTATGTCGCTGTTGTGCATCTGATGCTTGCTGAGACCCGGATCGAGGTCGGCGGGGAGAACGTCGAGTGCGGTAACGTTGAGCGGATTGGAGGTTGTAACCAGCAGGCCGGCGTTGGAGCCGTTGCGGAGCGATGCCCAACGAACATCGGTGTGGTTGCCGGTTTCCTGTGGGCGGATATAGGGATAGAAATTGTCAGCCACACTGTTCTTCCAAACGCCCATAAAGGCGGCAGTATTGCGGTCGCTGTAGTTCTCCTGAGGACCACGGCCATACCATTCGAAGCTGTTGAAGCTCTTAGCCATCGGAGCTATCATTCCGAAGCGAACCATTTCCGGGAGCTCCGGATTTTCACTGTTAAATGCTGCGGTTACATCTACCGAGCCATCCTTACGAATGGTGTAAGATACGACGTAATTGCCTAAAACATCAGGCAGACGATAAGTTGAAACTACAACTACAGTGCTATCCGTTTCGGTCAGCGAGCAGTTCTTAAGCTGGCGGTTGGCAGCAGCACAGCGCCAAACATTGCAACGATTCTGCACGTTATTGCCCCAATCATTGTCGGTCGGTGCGCGCCAGAACGATGGGGTGAGGTCGCCGGAAAGCAGGTTGTCATCACCATAGCCGATGCGGTTCATTGCCCCATTTTTGCGGCTAATACCAACCTTTACGCCGTTTTCGCAAGCGATTTCATAACTGTTATTGGTAGTTGTCACCGACAATCCTCCTTCGGCGGGAAGATTGTAGCGACCATCAAGCAACTCTGCCGAGTTGAGGCTCTGCGGCGATGATACTGCAAACTGCTCGCGAGCAACTTCATGGTTGGCAGGAACTACGTCGGTTGCATTGCGAGTAAAGGCATATACAGAAAGATAATATTCAGCGTTGCTGTCGGCCTTGATATTTGTCTTATAGGGGACCTTCGCTACAACCGCACTTTCAGGATCGCATTTCAACCCCTTAACGACACCATTTTCAACCACTACACCATTGCGAAGCAGCTCCCAACGAACTTCATATTCCGAAAGGTTGCGGTAGGCGAAATGGTTCTCTACGGTCAGCGTCTGACTCGTGGCGGAGAAATTGCTGAAACGGATATCTTGATATACCTTCTTCACTTCCGACAGGGCGGGGTGGGGAGTGCGGTCGGGCTGTACCAAGCCGTTCACGCAGAAGTTAGCATCGTGGGTATAGTTAGTAGCTCCAAAGTCGCCACCGTAGGCCCAATAGCTGTTGCCATTTTCATCCTTGGTGAGCAGACCTTGGTCTACCCAGTCCCAGATGAAACCTCCCTGAAGGTGGGGCGAGGTGCGGATAATGTCGAAGTATTCTTGGAAATTACCGGTAGAGTTGCCCATTGCGTGAGCGTATTCACACATGATGAACGGACGACCCGGGTTTTCGCGCTGCGCATATTCCTTCATACGTTCGATAGAGGGGTACATCGGGCAGACAATGTCGGTGTTGCGGTTTTCAACAGCTTGTTCAAACTGCACCGGGCGCGAAGCGTCGCGTTGCTTCACCCAATCGTAAGCGGCTTCGAAGTTGGCACCATTGCCACACTCGTTGCCCAAACTCCAAATAATTACCGAAGGATGGTTCTTGTCGCGTTCAACCATCGAACGTTCGCGGTCGAGAATTGCACTTTTCCACATCGGGATGACAGCGGGATGCACACCGGTGTCCATCGGGTCCCAAGGAGCGGAGCCCATGCCGTGAGCTTCTACATTCGCTTCATCAATGAGATAAAGGCCATATTCGTCGGCAAGGTCATACCATTGAGGCGTCTGCGGATAATGGCTCAGACGCACGGCGTTGATGTTGTTCTGCTTCATCAGGCAGATATCCTTCATCATCGTTTCGCGGTCGATTGTGTGACCGGTCAACTGGTTATGCTCGTGGAGGTCGACGCCATGCACTTCGATAGCCACACCGTTAACCAGCAGCTGGCTATTCTTGATTTCCACACGGCGGAAACCTACGCGGGTTGAGGTGGATTCCACAACATTCCCGGCGGCATCGCTCAGAGTGGCGACGAGGCTATAGAGATATGGGGTTTCAGCGCTCCAGCGGTTTACGCGTTTGAGTGGCGCATCGAAAGTAACCGTGGCGCTTGCAGTGGCGGGTTTTACCTGCTTCATCACCTCCTTGCCGTTAGCATCGAAAAGGGCTACTTCGATCTGCATCGGCGAGGAAATGCCGGTCAGGTCGATATCTACCGAGAATTTGCCATCACGATAGTCGTCGCTGAGGTCGGCATGAGCAAACAGGTCGGCAACGCGAGCCTCTGCTACAGAGTAGAGATATACCGAACGTTCCAGGCCTGATAAACGCCAGAAATCCTGGTCCTCGAGATATGAACCATCGGTCCAACGCATCACCTCACACGCTAAGCGGTTCTCCCCCTTAACGAGATAGTCGGTAATGTCGAACTCCGACGGATTCTTTACGCTCTGCACATATCCTACGGCCGTGCCGTTAACCCATACGCGCATACCCGATGTAGAGCCATCGAAATGGAGCACAACTCGACGGCCATCCCAGTTGTCGGGCACCGTAAAGTTGCGAACATAGCTTCCAACAGGATTATCTTCAGCGGGAATGTAGGGAGGATTTTTGGGGAATGGATATTTGGTGTTGGTGTAGATAGGCACACCGTAACCTTGCATTTCCCAGTTTGAGGGGACGTCAATGTAGTTCCACGAGCTGACATCATAATCCGTCTTGTAGAAATCAGCCGGACGCGATGCAGGATTTACAGAGAAGTTGAAGCGCCATTTCCCATCGAGCGACAGAAAGTAAGGTGATTTGCGAAAATCATTCGCTAAAGCACTCGTCTTTGAAGCATACGGGAATAAGGTTGCGCGAACCGGAGAACGACCTATTGCAAAAGTTTCGGCATTCTCATAGTCGGTATCAGAAAAAGTTACCTGAGTGAGAGGTGCAGCCTGCCCCATTGCAGCGGCAGACACACACAGCGAGCTGAATATCAGCCTGTTGATTCCTTTCATGGTGAAAATCGTGATTTTATGGGCTTATTACGTTTGCAAATTTAACGAAAATAATCGAATATCATGTATCAGGCGAAAAAAAGCCTCGACTCCCGTCGAGGCTGATTTATGGCTTACGTTTTATTCGCTAT
>CAZKYD010000069.1:10368-13576 GCA_964556875.1 uncultured Alistipes sp. | reverse complement strand
TGATACCATTTTTCGATGGGTTAATACCGGAGGGGTGGTTATTAGACATTGCCGAACGGAATTGGAAAGTGGATAGTCGCGACCGAATGGGACTGTTATTGGCCTGTTGCAAAGATTGCATCGGCGCTGTTAGTATTCATAGTCTAAAGGAGGAGGATAGCCATGAATAAATGTCTATACTGCTACGAGCCATTATCTAATGGCGAAGTAGATTTCCACACCAAATGTAGTCGCAAGATATTCAGAACTTTGCGACCTCCTCAATTACCTTACAGCCGTAGAGATCTGCAGCACTTAGCAGAGCAAGTAATACGCTCGCAAACAACTCTTACCGGTGTTCAGCCAAAGCTATCGCTCGACTTTGACCATCTTAGTCGTGCGCCCAAGCGATTCACTATTGTTGGTCTTTGGGGACGTTTTATTCTAAAACCTCAAACAGAATATTATCGTTGCCTTCCGGAATTAGAGGATCTCACAATGCATATGGCTGAGTTAGCACATATCGAAACCGTGCCTCATTCACTGATTAGATTTGAGGATGGAGAACTGTGTTATATCACCCGACGCATCGACCGCATGGACAACGGAGAAAAATTACCGATGGAAGACATGTGTCAGTTGACAGAACGTCTAACCGAAGATAAATATAAAGGTTCTCACGAGCGTATTGCAAAAGCTATTGAGCTATATAGCTCTGCTCCAAAATTGGATTTAATCAAATATTGGGAACAAGTAATCTTCTCCTGGATTGTTGGTAATGCAGATATGCACCTAAAGAACTTCTCATTATATACAACTGATAATCAAACATATCAGTTAACTCCTGCTTACGACCTGTTATCAACCGCTTTAGTTATGCCTGAGGATACTGAGGAGCTGGCATTATCTGTGTGCGGGAAGAAAAGGAAAATAACCCCTGCCAACTTTATTGAAGCCATGTCAAAGACGAAATTGGCTGCTAAAGATTTTTATAGAATCGTAAAGCAATTCAAGCGCATAGCTCCAAAATGGGTAGAATGCATCCATAAAAGTTTTCTGGATGCAGAGATGCAGGAGGAGTATATTAAAATAATTGAGGCGCACCTTGACGAATTAGGCACGCCTCACGATAAGTTATAAGTTGAGCGGAGGGGCTATAGGAGGCAGACGAGGAAGTAGAGCCAGTGGGCGATGATGGCTGCACAGAGGCCGCCGATGGTATGCGATAGAATCGCTTTGGAGGTCAGTTCGCGGTAGCCAAGAGAGTCGAGCATGGCGGTGTGGGTGCTAAGGAAGCCGCTCCAGCACATACCGATGGCGGTAAATACGGCGATAGCGTTGCCGTCAATCCACCCCTGTTCGAAGAAACTACGAACCAAGCCCAGCGCTGCACCAACAGCTCCTAAAGCGGTAATCGGGAAGGCAATCAGATGAGGGTCCTTGAAGCCGAACAGCCATTCAAATACGATTCCGATTTTTGCGCCAAGCCATGGCAACAATGCCACGCCCTCAAAGGCAGCTCCGGTATAGGAGCCATCAGCCGAAGCCCCAAAGGTCAGCATCATCACCAACGTTGAGATGATAATCACACCGGGGATAATGGCTAAACCAACATCTACACCCGAACGGCCACCGTCGAGCAGAGAGTTCAACACTCGCAGGAAAACAGATTTCTCTTCAGGCTTGCGGTTCTCAACCTCCTCCTCGGCATGTTCTGCCGCCGGTTCATCCTTATATTGCGGATAAGCCTTCAGCACGAGATATTGCATGCAACGAGTAGAAACGATACAACCGCAAAACGCGCCTACCAAGCCGATAATTGCTGCCGAAAAGAAGCCAAGGCCCGACATAAAGACAATTACAATCAAACCCATACCGAAGGCCGTACCGAAGTTGGTCAGCGAAATGAACTGATATTTCTTGAAGTAGCTGGCAAATCGTTTGTCGTTCGCCAAGGCGATAATGGCGGGGTTGTCAGACAGAAATGTCATCACACCACCCAGCGATGCTACACCCGGCAGATTAAACAGCGGGCGCATCAACGGACGCAGAATGGTTTCCAGCAGTTTTACTACACCGAACTCAACGAATAGGCGTCCGATAGCACCGGTTATCACACAGATAGCCATCAGATAGAACACCGTGTCGAGCAGCAGCTTGTGGCCCGTGTTCATAATCGTATTGAGCATATTAGGCACCCCCATTATCGACCCAATATAAGCAAAAAGTGCAAATACTAATACGAGGCAAATAATCCCCGACAACGGGAACTCCTCTTTGATCGCTTTTAATGTTTTCATGGTTTGTTAATGCAAAATTATCGCAATTATTTAGCAGTTAATAAGTTTACGCGCCAGGTCAAGCCTAAATCGAGATACGATGACTTGTTTTGCAGCGTACCGTCGGGATTGCCATTTTGGCCCCACGAGTAGAAATAATACGCGTGTAGACGGACATCATGTCGGCTGTTCTTCAGCGGGAAATACTCTACGCCACCGCCAAACATTTTCATGTCAGTCCCCGACATTACCAGGTAGTCGCCAATGTTATCGGTTGAGTTTTTGTCGTAAGTGCCCTTTAGGAAGATGTTGAAGTTATGGTTAATGCGGTAGTCAGCCTCGCCGATAACAGTGAAATCCTTGAAGAAATACGCCTGATGCGACGTTGCGCGATTCATCAGGTCAACTGTTACCGTAAATTTGCCGAAGCGGAACATATTGCCTAACGAGATATAGCTGATATAATGGTCCTTTTGGTATTCCAGCATATTAACCGAATAGATTGAGCTGAACAGCCCGTGATGACCATTCCACATCAAGTTGTAGGCATACATGTTTGAGTTATCCATCTTGCGGAACGGGCTCTCGCAAACCTGAAACAGCAATTGGTCTTTGCCCGGAGTGATATTGTAAGCCACGCTACCACCCATCTGATAGCAAGCTACATTATTCCAAAATTCCGAGGCACGATAAACATCAATTGGCGCCTTGTCGTATTCATAACCGCCAATCCACACAATCTGCTTGCCGGCCGACAGTTCCCAATTCTGATTCGGATGATACGAAAGATAAACCCAGTCGGTGGCATCAAAGAACGTTGCATCGCTGCTATACTTGTTCAGGCGCTGACGCCAACTGTAAGAGAAATTCTTATTGATATTACCATTAAGAGCCACGTTGAGGTAGCGGCCTTTAAAGCCGGTAGCCCCATCGTTGATAGAGCCATCGTC
>CAZKYD010000069.1:0-10268 GCA_964556875.1 uncultured Alistipes sp. | reverse complement strand
CGTTGAGGTAGCGGCCTTTAAAGCCGGTAGCCCCATCGTTGATAGAGCCATCGTCATATTCACGCGTGTAATCAACGCGCGCTTCTACTTTTAGATTAATCGTGGGGTCAAAGGCTTGTCCCATTGCTATGCCAGAGCAACCCATGCTCAGCATTAATGCGCTTGCTGCTAATTTCATTAAATGTGTTGTATCGATTTAAGGAAAGAGATAGTAAAAACAGAAGTTCGCGTCAAATGTACAAATTTTATTTCACTCACAACAAATTTTCCTCCAGTTATTTTTATTTTGCTAAATTTTTCTTACCTTTACAGTCAATTCGGGGACTTATTGTCTCCATCAACCATGATACGCTATAGAATTTTCGATTCATCATTAAAATCACAATCCTCAGTAAATGACTTCCGGGAAATAGCAGTATTTGCCGACTTTATATTCGCAATCCATAACGGAATAAGGCGCTGTTCAGCAGTATTACCCCCTCAATAGAATCCGCTAAACGATAGCAGATTTGTATCCGCAGAGAGCCGTCAGGTTCTTTGCGAGCTTTCCCCTTACCTTCACTTTCCATATTTTTTATGAGTAAAAAAGTTTTATTCATAGCTGCGCTATTAGCGCCGCTATGTCTGACTTCTTTACGAGCCGAGCAGCGTGTACTCAGCCTTGAGCAGGTATTGCAGTTGGTTGAGCAGAACAACAAGGATGTTGCTACAGCTCGTAAGAACACATTGGTCTCGCAGCAAGGCGTAAAGGAGGCCAATGCTTCTAAATTGCCTGATATTCAGGCTTCGTTGAATTTAACTTACAATGGCGATGCTACTTTATTAGACCGCGATTTCTCGAACATTACTCGTGCAGAGGTGCCTCATTTCGGTAATGGGTTAGAGCTCACGCTCTATCAGCCCGTTTATGCCGGCGGGGCAATTACGGCCGGAGTGAAGCTCTCCGAGGCCCAAAGCCGTATGTCGGCAAACCAGCTGGAAACGGTGCGCCAGCAATCGAGCATTAGTGCTGTAGGGTGCTTCCTCGAGCTCTATAAGGCTAACAACCTGCGCAACGTCTACGATGAGAATATCGCCATTACAGAGCAGCTCCTCACCGACATGAAAGCGCGCTTTAACGAAGGGGTTGTTCTAAAAAATGACATTACGCGCTACGAATTGCGTCTGTCCTGCTTGACCTACGATCGATTGGTGCTGACGAATCGCATTGATGTGATGAACCGCGACCTCTGCCGACTATTGGGCTTACCTACCGACACCGAGATTACCGCATCACTCGACTCCGAGCTCCGCGCCCTCCCTTCGGTAGCCTCAAAAGAATATTGGAACGACACGGCGCTGACCAATTCTACATCGCTTCATGCCTTAGATATTCGCAGCGAGATTAACGATCAGCAAACGGCGTTGGCAAAGGCCGACTATCTCCCGAAAATCGGCATCATAGCCGGCAACTCATTTAACGGCCCGATTACGTTTGAGATTCCACCCATCGACAAGAATTTCAACTACTGGTATGTCGGCGTGAACATCAGCTATAACTTCGCCTCGCTCTACAAGACCCCAAAAACAACCAAGAAGTTATTCCTCGAACGTGAAGAAATCGACAACAGTCGAGAAGCCCTGAAAGAACATATCAACAGTGCTATTGACGACACGTATACAAATTATACCCAAGCCTATTCGATGCTTGAAACCGAGGAGAAAAACGTAGAACTCGCTACCGAAAACTACCGCCTCGTTGAAAATCGCTACAACAATCAGCTCGCACTACTGACCGATATGCTCGATGCGTCAACCGCAAAGCTTGACGCCGAAGTGCGCTTGGTAAATGCCCGAGTTAATATCATCTACTATTATTATCAGCTAAAATACAATTCCGGAACACTATGATACAGAAAACTCGTAGAAGACTACAAAACATAGGAGTGCTCATCCTCATCTTCCTCGGCTTAGCTTGGGTTGGCTACCGCTTTATGGGATTCCACACTACAACCTTCACCGACAATGCTCAAACTCAATGCCGTATGGTGCCGGTTGTCAGCCGTGTGCAGGGCTTCGTAAAAGAGGTCCGTTACGACGATTTTACGCAGGTAAAAAAGGGCGACACTCTTGTCATCATCGATGATAGCGAATTCCGCCTTCGAGTAGCTCAAGCCGAAGCCGACTTGCAGAACGTAACCTCCGGCAAGGATGCCGTTGGAGCATCAATTAACACTACTCGCAACAATATCGCCGTCAACGACGCCTCGCTGTCCGAAGTGGCTGCTCTGGTTGAAAATGCCAAGCGCGACTACGACCGATATGCCAAACTCCTCGAGCAGAACGCCGTTACACAACAGCAGTTCGACGCTATTGAAACCAATTATAAGGCTCTGAAAGCTAAATATGAGACCCTCTCGCGCCAGAAGCAATCAACCGCCCTGGTCACCGTTGAACAGAGTCATCGTTTAGGCCAGAGTGATGCCGGGATTGAAGCCGCAAAAGCCGCTATCGACCTCGCGCGCCTCAACCTTTCGTATACCGTAATAACCGCCCCTTGCGACGGCTATACCTCGAAAAACGACCTCAAAGTAGGTCAGCTCATCCAGCCCGGGCGCCAGTTGCTGACTATTGTCAATGAGAACGACATGTGGGTAATCGCTAACTATCGCGAAACCCAAACGGCAAAAATGAAAGCCGGCGACAAGGTAAGAATCACGGTTGATGCCATCCCCGGAGTGAAATTCGAGGGGAAAATTGTTGCCATATCAAAAGCCACCGGTGCCGAATATTCAGCCATGCCGGTTGATAATGCAACGGGCAACTTCGTAAAAGTTGAGCAACGTATCCCGATAAAGATTCGCTTCACCTCCAATAACAAGGAAGAAGATATGCAACGCCTGCGTGCAGGGCTCAACGTTGAATGTAAAGTTTTGGATTAATGGGAATGCCGAAAATGCCGCCGGTAAATTTCATCCGGCAGCTGCGAATGTATGAAGACGGTGTCCCCCGACGATTACGTTTCTGGCTATTTATCTTTATAGCTGTCTGTTTCCAACTATCTGCAGGCGTATATTTAGCAGCGATGTCGCAGATGGTTGGAGAGACGGGGATTCTGAGCGAGGACGTAACGATGGCGGGGTATTGCACCCTTATCGGGTTGAATATCATCTTCCCGATGATGTTTCGCTGGAAATTTAATCTCTATACTCGTCAGCTATTCTTCATAGCGGCGAGCGTAATCATCGTGTGCAGTATCCTGGCGATGTATGTCACCACGCCGGTAATTCTTTGGGGTATCTGCCTACTGGTAGGTTACTTCAAGATGATGGGCACATTCCAATGTATGAGCTCCATACAGCTGAACATAACTCCGACACGCAACTTCGCAGTGTTCTTCGCGGTGATTTACGCCGTAGTTGACGGTGCAATCCAAATTTCCGGGATCATCACCACGATTGTAAGCTACTATACCAACTGGCGCATGATGAACCTGGTTATCATTACACTGATGTTGGTGGTTATCGCCATTGCTTACTTCTTGATGAAACATGACCACCGCTCCGGTCCATACCTGCCTCTGAAGGGGGTAGATTGGGTTGGTCAACTGCTATGGGTAGCGGTCTGTGTGGTCGGCGCTTGGTTGTTCACCTTTGGCGAACATTATGAATGGTGGGACAGCGAAGAAATCTGGGATGCAACTTTCCTATTTCTAATCCTTCTGGGGATTACAATATTACATGCCTCAAGGAAAGAGCAGCCGTTCATTTCGCTGCATGCTTTTTGCTATAAACAGACCTGGATTGTTTGCTTTCTCGCCTTCGCGATTGCCATAATGACCGCCGGAGCCCACGTAATGCAACCAACATTCGTATCTGGTGTGCTCCACTACGATTCGCTGAACGCCATATCGCTGAACGTTCCGGAATATCTCGGAGTCAGCATGGGCGCCATCCTGCTATATTTCGTCTTGGTACGTTGGAGTTGGGGCTTGAAGCGCTATCTGTTTCTTGCGTTCTCGATGGCCATCTATTATGAGATGGTAATGTACTTCGTGTGTGACAGCGCAACGGATAAGGAGACGATGTATCTGGCGCTCTTTGCTCTCGGAATTGCAGAAGTAATGATGGAGGCGTTTGCAACATATTACTTGTCGCAAACTATCCCCTTCCAACATTTCTTTATGAACATTACGATTATCGGCTTCGTGCGTTGCGGGTTAGGGTCCTCTGCCGCTACGGCGATAGTCCACCATCTATTCAATTGGGCTACCACTAAACAGATGATGATAGTGACAGAAAACCTTACGCAAAACGATTTCATCGACATGGCGCAAGGCGTCAACGAAAACGTAGTCACCAAGCTGACCACCCACGGCCTACTTATGGCGATAAAGGACTGCTACGGCATGTTGATTACCGTAGGGCTGATAGTTTTAATCTTCATAATGCTATCGCGCTTCTCAATCCCCTTCTCGCGTTTTGTTCCGAGAATTATGGCGGTACGTTCATGGCTCACGCGCAAGAACATGCCCGATCCTACTTCATAACTCTCTTTGAGCTCCACTTAATCGAGGGGCTGCTAACTAAGCTGCCGCAAATCGTTACCGGCCGGACGTTGGAATATACGGAGGCCGTAACGATGGCAGGCGGCGTAAATGTGGTCAAACACGTCGGCCTGGATATGTTCGTAGGCTACCCATTCGGTTGTATTCGTAAAGAAGTAAAATTCGATGGGCAGGCCATCAGCCGTGGGCTGCAGTTGGCGCACCATCGTAATAGTGCCCTCCTTTAGCGTCAGGTCGGGATGGGAGGCAAGCCATTGCTCCATATCGTCGCGAAAGGCGCGAAGATTTACTACAGGAGCTTCCTCCGGGTCGATACCGAGCTCGGCACGTTCAGCGTCGGTAAGATAGCGAACGGAGTTGGCATCGATAAGGATATGTCGCTTCACACGGCGCGCACCGTAGTCTTGCATGCGCGTCCAGTTTTGGAAGGATTCGGTGATGAGCGAATAGGTTGGGATGGTAGTTACCGACTTATCCCAGTTACATACTTTAATCGTAATCAATCCGATGGTGATAACAGTGCCGTCGGCGTTGAATTTCGGAGCAACAATCCAGTCTCCCTCATGGAGCATTCCGTTAGCACTAAGCTGAATCCCGGCCACAAGCCCCATCAGTGTATCTTTAAACACTAACGAGAGGATTGCCGCCGAAGCACCCAAACCGGCTACTAATGCCAACGGGTCGCGGTTGATAGCGATTGCCACTGAAACGAGCGCTCCGATGCAGACAAATACGATTTTCAGTGCCTGATATACGCCATGAATGGGATATGTTTGAAACCGTTCATCGGCCTTTACATGGTCAACCACACCGCGGAGCAGGGCGCACGCCAGCATCACAATCGTAGCGACGATGTAGATATCTGTAGCTTTAAGCAGCCATGAGGCCCACGCCTGCGTAGTAGCCAGCTCCATCAGTCCGTAGTTTAGGATTAGCGGCGGTGCCAGATGCGAAACAGCGTGGAGCACACGATCATTGAGCAGGTCGTCGTCCCACGTAGTTGGAGTGTAAGCAACCAATGGCTTCACAACTTTTTCCAACACGATTACTAACAGATAGTAAATAGCTACCGACACAGCGCCCCAAAAC
This sequence comes from uncultured Alistipes sp., assembly GCA_964556875.1. GTDB lineage: Bacteria > Bacteroidota > Bacteroidia > Bacteroidales > Muribaculaceae > UBA7173. The sequence goes on along the minus strand of CAZKYD010000069.1, from coordinate 4,633 downwards.
GCCAGGGTGGCCAGCGCTGTCAGTGCGGCGTTTTCGCCACACCACTGAAATATTTGAGCATAATCAGGCATAACAGTCGCAAAGTTAGGGATTTTAATTGAAAATCGGAAATGCAGATTTCCGACAACGGCTAACGGGGAAAAAGCAACGCCTCCCGAGCGGCATGTAGCTCATCGGGAGGCGTTTGTTTTCGTTACTTAGCGAGCGGCATCAGAGCCGCAGCTATAAGTAGGGTGTGCTAATTAATTAGCAGCTTTGGGCTCTGCGGCAGGAGCGGCGGGCTCAACGTCAACAACTTCGATATCGAATACGAGTGTTTCGTTCGGGCCAATGAGGTTACCTGCGCCTTCCAGACCGTAAGCGAGTTCACCGGGGATGATAACGGTCATCTTACCACCCTTAGCCAGCATTGTAAGAGCTTCGTTGAAGCCGGGGATAAATGCAGAAGCTGAAGATTTGTAGGGCTGACCTTCCTTAGATTCGTCGAATACAGAGCCGTCGGTTTTCTTACCGTGGTAGTAGATAGAAACCTTGTCAGAGGGCTTAACCTTGTCGCCTGTACCGGGGTTTTCAATCTTGTAAACGATGCCGGTAGCTGACTTTGTGAAACCGTCCTTGAGGGCCTTTTCAGCGTAAGCCTTACCTTCTTTGAGGTTGGTCTTGTTTTCTTCAGACTCTTCGATACGCTTCTTTTCGATGATACGAGCGCGTTCCTGAAGTTTCTGGAAGGTTTCCTGATAAGCGGTCTGGTATGTTTCAGGATCTGAAATAGAATCCATTTCGAACACTTCCTTGAAAGCCTTGTAAACAACCTGAGGATCTACGGGGTAGCCGTAGTTCTGAGAGATACCTGTGATAGGCTGAATGAGCTGCATACCGAGCTGCATACCCTGGAAGTAAGACATCTTAGAGGTATCTGCTTCGAGTACGGCCTTCAGACCTGCGAGGAAGTCAGCCTTGTTGAACTTTGCGAAGTCTTCGGGTGACATCTGAGCCTTCATACGGCTGAGCATCTGCTGCTGCTGTGCGCCGGCAAACTGACCAAGTGAGGTAGCGAGTGAATCGCCAAATGCTTTGTCCTCTTTAGAAGCGGTAGAACCGTTGCCACAAGAGGTGAGAGCGCCGACTGCAAGAACGGCAACTCCGAGAGAAAGAATAAATTTTCTCATTACTTTTGTTATTGAGTTGATTATGTTGGAATATTATTTACAACTATTTCTTGACAACGTCAAGCAGAGTTACTTTGAAATCGAGCACTGCTCCCGGGGGGATTACACCGCCGGCGCCACGGTCGCCGTAGCCTAAGGCTGCGGGAATAATCAAGCGGTAAGTGCCGCCAGGCTTCATCATCTGCAACCCTTCGGAAAATCCTTTTACAACACCATTTACCGGGAGGTCGATAGGCTTTTCGGTGGAGTCGAAGACGGTGCCATCGGCAAGCGCACCGATATAGGTGACGCGCGCTACATCGGTCGAGGTGGGTGACTCTCCTTCCCCTTCGGTCAGCACTTCAAACAGAAGCCCTGAGGGGAGCGCTTGCACTCCTTCGCGGCTCTTGTTAGAGTCGATGAAGGCTTGCTGAGATTCAGCCGATGGCGCTTGGGGCGCCGGATATAGGCGTTCCATAACGCTATGGAGATACATATCAGCCGACTTTTGGTCCATGCCGTAGGTATCGCCTAACAGCGCAGCCTGCAGAGCATCGAGATAGCTCTCAGGGGTCAGCGGGAACCCCATCCCTACCATCGAATCAATGCGGTCGAAATTTGCCATTGCGCTACGCACGCCGGCAAAATAGGGCTGGTCGTCGTGACGAATTTCGAAAGCGTGGCGCATACCGTCAACAAATTCCTTGGCGGCATTGGGATTATCGGGGAAATTCTCCTGCAGATAAGGGGCAAGATAGGTAGCCATCACCGTAGCATAAGCGCGGTTGATGGTGTCGGTCTCTGCCTTATTGAAGGAGACATCCTGATGAGTTTGTGCAACAGTTGCAGGAGCTGCTCCTAAAGAAGTAACCGCCACTGCAACTGCTATTGATTTCAAATAATTCATTTTTACTTCTTGTAAACCTTAAGAAGCTCTACGTCGAAGAGCAGAGTCTGGTTAGGGCCGATAGGGCCACCGGGTGTGCCCTGCGGACCGTAGGCGAGCTGTGAAGGGATATAGAGACGCCATTTGTCACCCTCTTTCATCATCTGAAGAGCCTCAACCCATCCGGGGATTACCTGAGTTACGCCGAATGTAGCAGGCACGCCGCGGTCAACCGAAGAGTCGAACTTGGTGCCGTCGAGCAGGGTGCCGGTATAGTGAACTTCAACCTGGTCAGAGGCGGTAGGCATCTGGCCGTTACCCTCAACGAGCACTTCATACTGCAGGCCCGAGGGAGTTGTCTTGATTTCGGGGCGTTTGCCGTTCTTGTCGAGGAAAGCCTTACCTTCTGCAGCGTTAGCTTCAGCGATTTTCGCATTCTGAGCCTGCTGTTGAGCCTCCATTTCAGTGAAGAATTTCTGGATTTCAGCCTTGGCTTCATCATATGTCATTTTGGGCTGCTCGCCATTGAAAACGGCTGCCACGCCATCTGCGAAGTCTCCAACATTCAGTTCGTGGATTCCTGAGGCACGGAAGTTGTTGCCCATACTAAGTCCCAGCGCGTAGCTGATGCGGTCTAATGTCTTTTCGTCCATTGTTTTCAAATTAAAAGAGAAGTAGTTACAGCAGTATAAACGGCAAAAACTCCGTTCCTGTTTACTTCAAGGTGCAAAGTTACGGTAAATTCCGTAATGAGGTTAACAAAATTGTCAAAAAATGCTTAAATAAAGCATTAAAGAAATGCAACAACAATCGTGCCGAAATATCAGCGTCATGTTGTTGCACTTCAATATGTCAGTTTTTTAGACTTCTTTACGGCTTTGGAGCGTTGTTGTAAACTGTGCTCAAAGAGTAAGAAGCATCGTCGTTATACATACCGCGAAGCATCACTTCGATGATATCCTTTCCGTTGTTAAGGAATTCGCCGGTAGCATGGTTCAGCAGACCGAAGCATTCTTTGCCGGTGCCGGTTGCGCCGTTATCCCAGAAGAAGGGTGCCAGACCGTAGTCTTTGGCTGCCTTGCAGACATATTCCAGATAATATTTGCGGAAAGATTCTGCCTGAGAGTCGCTACGACGTACACAGCCCATTTCGCCGAGATATACGGGAACACCCTTGTTGACGAATGTTGTCTGCAGCGATTTAAAGGTCTTCTGAACGTCGGTTTCGTTGCCATAAGTAGCAGCCTTGCCCGACTGAGCGGTGTGGCCCCACTGCGAATATGTAGCGTTGATAGCGAATTCGTTAGGATCGTAATAGTGAACGGCTACCATCAGACGATCGGTAGCGGTATCTGTAGGCAACTGGAGATAGCTAACTGTAAGATCGGGGTTGGTAACATAGCCCGGGATACCGAGATAGCGGGTAGAGTTCTGACCGCCTACGCTACGAACTGCGTCTACGAACACCTGGTTCCATTCGTTGAGAACGGCATACTGCTTGCCACCATCAGAGCGGTTGTCGCCCCAGCCCCATCCACCATCGTGGATTTCGTTCATGGCTTCAAAAATGAGGTAGTCACCTTCGTTTTTGAACTTGGTAGCGATCTGCTTCCAGATAGCCGAAAGTTCTTCTTTAATCTGTGTGTTGGTAGCGGCGTCGGTGGCAGCTTTCTTGATATTCAACCAGTAAGCGCTGTCAGCACCATCGTGGTGGATATTGATAATAACCTTAAGGCCGGCATTGTGGGCATAGCCTACGAGTTCGGCAACGCGGTTCATCCAAGCGTCGTCGATCGTATATGAGCTAGCGCTGCCGATATGGCCGAGCCAGGTGACAGGAATACGTACAGAGGAGAAACCGGCAGCACGAAGCTTGGTGAAAGTTTCCTGAGTAGCGGCGCCATTGCCCCAGCAGGTTTCGTTAGCAACACCATTGTTGTAAGCGTCCATTTGATTACCGAGGTTCCAACCCATACCCATAGCAGCAACCGGGCCATCGGTCATATTCAGCTCGGGATATTGCTTTACGTATGTGTAAGTAGGGGTGTCGGGGTCTGTACCCTGCGAACCGGTGCCGGCAGCCTGCTTAACCGAGATTGTCTTCGGAGCAACAGAGGTAAAGCTAACAACGATAGATGTGATGCGAGCCTCGGTTGTGGGGTTAGCATCAGCGGTTACAGTGTAAGCACGCACACCGGATGAAGAAACATCAGTAGTCTTTACATGCACCCAATCAGCATTCACTGTGAACGAAGGAGCCTCTGACGACTGAATGGACAAAGTCTTAGAACCACCATCTCCGGTAAATTCAAAACTCGTAGTTGAAACTTTAGGTTCGGTAGAAGAGGAGGAATTAGACTGGTCGGGTTCGGGGTCATCGCTTCCGCAGGAGCATAAAACGACTCCCACCAATAGCATCGTCAAGAACGAGCTAATAGTTCGAAAAAATGTCTTTTTCATGGAGTGTATAATTGGTTTATTTAATTTATTTTCCAGGAATAATCCGATTAGTTTCTATGAATAATCAAGCTGATTCGGCCGACTGATTGGGCCGATTTTGATTATTGAGAGACAAAAGTAAACATTTTTTCTCGTTCTC
>CAZKYD010000068.1:0-13693 GCA_964556875.1 uncultured Alistipes sp. | reverse complement strand
TAATCCGCTTAGTATAAATGGTTGATAAGAAGGCGCAAAGCTAACAATGTGGCTTTGTCGATGATTTCAGAGCGAGGACCGGAGAGATTATAGAGCTCAGAGAAGGTGCCTTTGGGGGTTACGACCGCAGTCCAAACGGTGCCTACCGGTTTCTCGTCGGTACCTCCACCGGGGCCGGCTATGCCTGAGGTTGCAATGGCGCAGTCGGTCTGGAACGCTTTGCATGCGCCTTCGGCCATTGCGCGCACTACCTCTTCCGAGACGGCGCCTTTATCTTGAATTACATTGGCATCCACGCCGAGGATGCCGCTTTTTGCAGAGTTGGCGTAGGTGCATGCGCCCCCCTTAAATACGTCGGAACAACCGGCTACGAGTGTGATGTGATGAGCGATGTTGCCGCCGGTGCAGCTCTCAGCTGTTGCGAGGGTAAGTTTCTCGCTGCGGAGAGTGTCTACAAGGTCGGGGGCAATTTCTTCGAGGTCACGAAGTATGAAGGGATCCATTGGTAATTAGTTTAGATATAATTGATAGGGAGAGGGAAGTTTACATTGTCACACGAGCGTAGGGGGCTGCGTCGTATGGACAGAAATTCTTGTCGAGATATTTAAATTGTCCGGCAATGGCGATCATGGCGGCATTGTCGGTTGTGAATGCACGTTTGGGGATGAATGCACGTAGGCCGTGGGCCTGGCAATAATCGGCTACGGCTTGACGCACTCCGGAATTGGCTGATACACCGCCACCGATAGCAACTGTCTTCACTCCGGTTTGACGTACGGCCTTATCGAGTTTGTCGAGCAGGATGTCGATAATCGTTTTTTGGAGCGAGGCAGCGAGGTCAGCTTTGTTCTCCTCGATAAAGTTGGGGTTGAGCTTTACGTTGTCGCGGAGAGTATAGAGGAACGATGTCTTTAGTCCGCTGAAACTGTAGTCGAGCCCGGGAATGTGGGGCTTGGCAAATTTGAATTTCTTGGGGTCACCTTCGGCGGCAAGGCGATCGATATGCGGCCCGCCGGGGTAGGGCAGACCCATCACTTTTGCACATTTATCGAAAGCTTCGCCGGCAGCGTCGTCGATTGTCTGGCCGATAATTTCCATGTTGTTATAGTTCTTCACCATTACCAACTGCGAGTTGCCTCCGGAGATGAGCAGAGTGAGGAATGGAAATTCGGGGGTGGGATCGTCGGGCTCTTGCTTTACGAAATGGCTGAGCACATGGCCGTGGAGATGGTTCACCTCGATAATTGGAATACGCAAGCCGAGCGACATCCCTTTGGCGAACGAAGTGCCCACCAATAGCGAACCTAACAGGCCAGGGCCACGAGTAAAGGCGATTGCGTCGAGGTCGTGGCGGTCGATGCCAGCACGGCGCAACGCAGCGTCGACCACCGGCACAATGTTTTGCTGATGGGCGCGTGAAGCTAATTCGGGGACTACGCCTCCGTATTCTTCGTGAACGCTTTGTGAGGCAATTACATTAGAAAGTAGCAGACCATCGCGAATGATGGCTGCTGAAGTATCGTCGCACGACGACTCGATACCGAGTATTGTGACTGACATATAATAAAGCGAAGAAAATTCTTAGATGTATATGCTAAAATACCCCCTGCGGGATAGGTAGTTACAAAGTTACAAAAAAATTGGGGATTAATCTATCTGAATGGAGCCACATTTCGTTTATTTGATGAATAAATGAATAAAAAGCAGCGTTCATAAATTAGTAAAGAGAAGTTAAACACCCTCGATTTTCTATTGAAATATTAGAAAAATATGGAGCTGTTTGAATTATTTTTGCGAAAAACGAAAAATTTTTTACAAAATGTTTGGAAATTGGATTTTGAATACTTATCTTTGCACATGTTGATTAGCTAAAAATATTTGCATTTTTTTTATTGTTTGGTTTAATTGAGATATCATCTAACCAGAGAGGTTGATGATGTGATGTGATTGCAGTAGATTATGTGAATAATTTGTTTGATTAAAGATGTGAATAATGACAATATAAAATGTGATTAATAACCTGATTACTAATCTAATAATTTGGTGTAATGAAGAAATACTCTTCATCTGATTTATATTGCAACGAGGAATTCGCGAGGATTCCTCGTGTTTTTTTTATGTTCTGCAACATGTTTTCCGTTTTTCTGCTATTTAGCAGATTATGAACGTTTTAAAGTGGATTGCACACTGCAGGTCGAAATGTGCAATCCAAACACCGATTTGCAAGTTAATATTTGTGTGAAAAATTGGTATATAGTAATAAAAATTAATTATATATTCAATTACCTATAACCATATATAGGAAAAATGGGAATAATTTACGTCAATTTTAACCAAAAATTCTTGCTGTAAATTGTAGAAATTACCAAAAAAATTTCCGAAATTTGCGGATATGAAAATCCCCTTTGGGGGAAAAGCAACCATAATCTCAATCCAAACAAAACATCTCAATTTCGGCGTATATGAACTCAATCAACTCTTTCAAGGAATTATTCGCAGAATTAGCATCGCAGAAGCGGTGTGCAACGGTGGCCGTTGTGTGTCCTTATGATGAAGAAACTTGTGGCGCTGTAGCGAAAGCTATTAATGAAGGTTTCATTAAGGCGTTACTGGTTGGCGAGAAGGAGAAGATTGCTCATGGGGGGCTGGCTCTGCAGTTTCCCGATAAGGTTGAAATTGTAGAAACTGCCGATGTATATGAGGCCGCTACGGCGGGCGTTAAGCTCGTTCATAATGGCAAGGCTGAAATCTTGATGAAAGGGCTTGTCGGAACGGATGTGCTTTTGCATGCTGTACTGAATAAGGAGACCGGGATTCTGCCGAAGGGTGAGTTGCTGACTCATGTTACGGTAAGCGAAATTCCCGGGATGAACCGTTTACTGTTCTATTCGGATGTTGCGGTAATTCCTTATCCTACCTTGGAGCAACGCGAAAAGATAATCATGGCCGACCTCGCTCTTATCCGCAAATTCGGCATTGCGCGTCCGAAAGTTGCTTTAATCCATTTTACCGAGAAAGTGAATCCGAAGTTCCCCAATTCGGTCGACTATCAAACGATAGTCGGCAAGGCTGAAGCCGGGGAATATGGCGACATGGTAGCTGGAGGTCCGATGGACGTCAAGACGGCTGTGGATCTTCACTCGGCTCAGGTGAAAGGTATACAATCGGAGGTGTGTGGCAACGCTGACCTTTTGATTTTCCCGAATATTGAATCGGGCAATACATTCTATAAAACTATTTCCTATTTCGCGAAAGCACAGATGGCGGGGATGCTGATAGGCCCGACTGCACCGGTAGTATTACCCTCACGCAGCGATTCAGCTGAAAGCAAATATAACTCGCTGGCATTAGCCGCTCTCGCATCACAACGTTAATCTATACTTTTCTGATGAAGATATTAGCCATTAATCCCGGCTCCACATCAACCAAAATTGCAGTTTATGAGGACGCCGCTCCGAAAATGACGCATACCATTCGTCATTCCGTTGAAGAACTATCACACTTTAAGCGTGTAATCGACCAGCTTAACTATCGTCAAGAATTAGTTGTTAAGACTCTGGCCGAATATGGTGTGCCGATGGAATTTGATGCCGTAATTGGTCGTGGCGGGCTTACCGCTCCGATTCCTGGCGGTGTATATGATGTTAACGATGAGATGGTTGAAGCGATGTATGCTATCCCTCGCGACCATGCTTGCAACCTTGGCTCACTGATTGCTCGCAAGATCGCCTCTATGATTGATGGCTGTCGCGCGTTTATCGCTGACCCGGGTATCGTTGATGAACTCGATGAGATTGCTCGTGTTACCGGTTCACCGATGATGCCGCGTATTACAACCTGGCATGCCCTCAATCAGCGTGCTATTGCTCGTCGTTTTGCTCGCGAATATTCCGAACTCCATCCCGAAGCTCCCAAGAAATATGAAGATATGAATCTGATTATCTGTCATCTCGGTGGCGGAATTTCGGTGGGCGCTCATAAAGAGGGACGTTGCATTGATGTAAATAATGCGTTCGACGGTGAAGGCCCGTTCTCACCTGAACGTGCCGGAACGCTCCCCTCGGCTTCGCTGATCGACCTCTGCTATTCAGGTCGCTACACGAAGGAGGAACTGAAGAAGCGTATCAGTGGAAAAGCCGGTTTGGCTGCTCATCTCGGCACTGTTTCATGTATCGACGTTGAAGAGCGTATCGCTAAAGGGGATAAGCATGCCGAATTGGTGCTCAACGCAATGATTTATCAGATCGCCAAGAGTATTTCAGCTCTCGCTCCGGTTCTTTACGGAAAGATTGATGCTATTTTGCTTACCGGCGGTATCGCTTATTCTGAATATGTTGTCAGCCGCATAAAGGAACGTATCAGTTTCCTCGCTCCGGTTCATGTATATCCCGGTGAGGATGAATTGGAAGCCCTTGCGCTGAATGCCCTTGGAGCTCTCCGCGGCGAATTAAAGGTGAATGATTTCCATATCTCACCTGCAAAAAAGCCGGTTGAAAATGCTCATTCAGCTCCGATTTGCGCTAATTAAAAAAGTATTTGAGATTAGAACTGTTTAGGTATAATCCTCCTCAGCTTTCCGTTGGAAGTGAGGGGGATTTCTTGTATGCGCATAATTGATTTCGGGCGCTCGTAGGGGGATAGGTTTTCGTCGCAAATATCGGATATCTGCTCGTTGGATAATGGGTTGGCGGTTTCAACAACAAGCGTTACAGCCTCCCCCCATTTAGCGTCTGCAACACCAATAAAATAGTATTTGCCCGGAATTTTGTCGGTAAGTTTACGCTCCAATTCTTCCGGAAAAATCTTAATTCCGCCGGAGTTGATAACATTGTCGGCGCGCCCTCGCCATCGGAATTCTGTTGGTGAAATCAAGTCGGCAATATCGTTTGTCTGCAAAGCGCCAAAGCTATATTCCGGAGCTATGATTTTGAGGCATTGGCGCGAATCAACGGCGAACTCAATGCCGGGCATGGCGCAAAATTGGTCGTCGCCGAGTCGGCGCAGGGCAACGTGGCTACAGGTCTCGGTCATTCCGTAGGTTGCCAACAGATGTAGCGAGGCAGGAGCAATGGCCAGCAGTTGCTGTTCGGCTTGAGCTGATAATGGTGCTCCGCCTATGATGATGTTCTTTATATTGGCGAGGTAGGCGGGAGGATTGGATAGCAGTAATTCTACTTGCGAAGGAACGATCGGCAGTAGGTCAATCGATGCGGCTGCGATAAATTTCGCCACAACTTCATTATGCCAAAAGTCGTTAGCCGGTTTGCAGAAGGCGATTTCACAGTCGGCCTCAAGCGCGCGAACTATCATCATCTTTCCGGCGATATAGTTTGGCGATAATGGGCAGAGCAGACGCGATGTAGACGTGATTCCGAATCGCAGATTTGTAGCTCGTGCCGACACTCGCATATCTCGTTTTGGTAGCCGAATCTCCTTAGGTCGGCCGGTAGATCCGGATGTGTGGGCAACGATGAACTCTCGTTCATCTCGCCATTCCTCCAAGAACGCCTGTAGGGCCTCTCCACCGGTTTCGCCTAAAAACTTAACTCCAAACATTTTCGCTCCTTAAATGGTTAGTGTAGAATAAATTGGCAAATCAACAATCTTCAAATTTTACACTTTTACTATCATTTTATACCTGCAAAATTACACTTTTTCCGTAAATAATACAAAACCACCGATTGAAGATGCTCTACATTGCCATCGAATGGCGGGTGAAAGCATTGTTCAATCGGCAGTTTTATAATCGGGCTAATAGGCCTTTGGGCTTATTAGGTCTTGGAACTTATTATTTTAGCAGGGCTTTTGTCGCAACTTTGTTATTGCCATCGTTTAATTCGATGATATATAGGCCGGAACCAAGGGCTGAGATATCAAATGAGTCGTGGCCGGAGATTTGATGGTTAAGTACAACGCGACCATCGATACTGTAAACTACTAATGCTCCGGTGCCTTCAACCTCCAATCGTCCGGGAGTTGTGTTGGAGAAGGTCAGACATTTATCAACGTTGATAGAGGTAAGCGCTGATGGAGTAACCTTGGTGATGGTGGCAACTGTTGTTGCGGTAACGCCATTGTACTCAGCGGTTACTGTTAGTTTCGCGCTTGCGCTGTTGCCGGCAGCCTGCTTCTTTGAGGATTGTTGTGCCGAAGCTGCTAATGCAGTAATTTCAAAGATGCCATGACTAACTTGACTTACTGAGAAATTGTCGGTGTTGTCAATTGTAGCATCGTAAACAACGAGATTCTTGTTGCCGGAGAATGATTCAGGCAGCATTGTGCTGGCATCGAACTGAATTGTAACAGCTTCTTGGTTATAAGTTATTTCGATGTTTTTCGCTGTAGTGCTGCTAAAGTCTTGGATGTTAGAGTGATCGGGGAATACCAACATCGCCGGGAACCAGTAAGAATCCTCCAACGTTACGGTTTTTTTGATTTCGCCGGTAGAGGGATCTATGAAGTGCAATCGATTATTCTTGTCAGCAGAACCTGCGCCATCCTTATTCGTGGTAAGAATAATCTGATTGTTAGTTGGTTCAAGTCCGATGCCAGTGCCGTAAATTACCTCCGTAACATCGCCGGGCAAAGTTACAAACTCCTTGGTATATTCGCCGGTGGTAAAGTCATACTTACTTACGGTAGTAGGATTGCCCCAGAAACCAACAGATGGCAGATAGTAGACGATATCCTCGTCGGGGTCGCAAGCGATTGAGCCGCTACGCCATGCCCCCCATGTTGATTTAACGCAATCACCATCCTCAATATCTATTGTTTCGGTTTCGAAGGTAACAGGGTTAATCTTGATAAACTCGGCATTGCTATCGGTTGTAGCTGCATATAAAGCACCTGAGGCAGTTACGAAGAGAGTCGTCACTGCAGATGTACCGTCAATTACCTGCTTCAACTGATCTGTGGCGGTATCAATTACGTAAACGCCTTTATTTTCCACTGCAGCAAATACGTAGCTACCATAGCGAAGCATATCGCCAACCTGACTGCTAATACCGTCTATTTGGTCACCTATTTCAAGGTTATCGATATCGAAGACTGCAATGCCATCGCTACCTCCGATGTATCCCTTAGAGGGAGACACACCAACAAATGCGCGACCATCACCGATGTTGCCTAATGTCTCGAACGCAGCCATACGCTCCATCGTCGACGCATCAGCAACAATCAGGCGGCCACCGGTTTCGTTATACTCCTGCTTACTCATGATGAACATCTTGCCGCCAAAGATCTGAGCATATTGCGAAGTGTTGCCCAAATTATAGCCGGAATTCTCGGCCTGGAACACGCGATAGTAAACCTTATCGTTGTTGTCGAAGGAGTAGAAATTGATACTGCTCGAGTTATGCCCGTACCAGTCCTCATTCAAGATAAAGAAACCATTGGTATAGTCAACATCTTCCGGTGTCTCATCATCATCGGAAACAACCGACGCTGCAACCAAAGGCTTAAGGTCGTACCGTTTATAGCTCGGCATAAAATTCCAAACATCCCAGCTACCATCCACCAACTTGCGGCTGCTGGCTCCCAAGCCAGAATAAGAGGGATTGCCATCCTCGCTATCAGTTACGTAATAGCTCCAATAGCCTTTATACCATCCGGCTTGCCAGTAGTCTTCTTCGTCAAGAGCCAAGAACGAGTCATATCCATACGATTTAGGGCAGATGTAGATACCATCTTCGTCCGGCTCCACTTCCTCCCCGGTGTCGCTATTTACAACGCCGATATTGCCATCGCCGTTAGCATCCCAACCGATACCGCCGATTGCGTAGCCCAAATCAGTGTATTCAACCATGATATACAAGCGCGGATCGCTTTGGGCAATCGCACTGAGCATGTCGTAGCCACAAGCATCACCGTCCCAGCGATAACCGAAAGCGATAGCGTTTTCTTCGCCATCAACGTTCCATTGTAGCACAAGTGCAGCTCGGTTGTCGCCTTCACCGGTCCAGTTGACGATATCGTCGAAACCAAAGTCCTGCGAAGCAACTCTTTTGGGTGATGAATTGGCGTCTGAGATCAGTTGGTTGTACTGTTCGGATGTCAGAGCCGGATTTTCGTAACGGATGCCTTGCACTTTTAGGCTCCGCTGTTCTTGATTGGTTTGAGAGAAGCTCTTGTAGTTTAGTCCGGAGACTAACAACAAAAGAGTTCCCAGGTAGTAGATTTTTTTCATTTAATTGTGTTTATATGATAATTTTTCTGGTTTTGCCGTTTTGGGAAACGATGTAAACGCCGGGTTGGAGTGATAAATCCGAGATATTTACATCTTTAGCGATCAGCTGACCGGAGATATTGTAGACGGTTGCCTTATCGTAAGAAATGTGATTGTCCATGAAAATAGTGTTGACACCGGCTTCAGCGTCGGGGTGCAAGTCGAGGCCGCCACAAACTTCGGTTGAGGTTTCGCCTAACCAGCCGCAATATTGATTAATGCCGGTATAAACCTTGATGAAATCGATCGACGGCAGATTGACGCTGTTGCCATCGGCATCGACAGCCCAATCAATTTTGAATCCGTTGTCAACGGTGTTGGGGAGGTTGTCAACGTAGCCCCAATCGCTAAAGTAGAGCACATAATAGTAGGAGCCATTAGTGCCCAAATCCACTCCATTCTTTGCTAAACGAGTGCCGGAGAAGGTCAGGGTTTCATCATCGATCCATTGGGGCCAATATGACTGACTGTGGAAGATGTTGCGCATCACATATCCGCTGGCCTCGTCGGGGTCGTTAGAGGTCCATTTGATATATGTAGCATCGTTGATATTTGTGTCGCTGGTCGACGGCTCTTGTGTCTTATTTTCGTCGGGACGATAGTAGGTTATTTCGTAATTATGGAATGTTGTCGAGAGGTTGTAGTCACTACCGGCGAGTTCATACCATTGGTCGTTGGGAATGCCGTCGCCATTGGTGTCGGCCGAGACCATTACGATGCCCGGTTCGCAACTGCCACCTTTTGAATCGAGGTCAGCAACGAAGGCATTTCCGAAAATCTTAAAGTCGTATTCTCCTTCAACGTTGACAACCGGATGATCAAACCCAACAATAACATAGCCGCCATAAGCCCCGAGGCTAATCATGCCGGGGCGTTCATCGCCGCATAGTTGTTCGGTGACGTTGGCGAGGACGTCCTCCTTGGTGTCGCCGGTGAGATATTCCGGAACAGAGTTTACGAATTGCCCGGGTGCAGGGAGGAAGTCATAAACCTTAGATAGGTATGGCGAGTTGGCTGATGCCATGGTTGCGAGTCCAACAAATGCAAAAAGTAGAACTTTTTTCATAGATAATGTGATTTGGTGTTAGTTATTCGTTATTAATAGTTTCCCCTCGAAAGGCAAAGTGGGCGGGGATGTCGCCGGTGCGGACGCTCCATCGTTTTACGCCATCGTTGGAATAACAATGCAGGTATCCGGGATTAACGTAATTTCGGGCGTCGGTGATGTAAATATCTTTGTTGAAGGGATTTACAGCTATTCCGTATGGCACAGTGATATTCGTTTCCGTGCCATCGGTGATGAAGTTGCTGCTTACTTGCTGACCGGTTTCGGTGTTGACGATAGCGTAAGTAGCGGTTGCCGACATGGTAACGTAGCTCCAAGCGTTGGAGATGATATACAGCGAATCCCCTTGTAAGCACATATTGCCTACCGGGATATCATATGTTTGCTCCATACGTTGCTTGCGGGTATCGTAGCAGAACAGGCGTGAGGGGGTCTCATAATAATCGCCACGCGAGGATATCCAAAGGCGTCCATGACGGTCAGCCTTGATGAGTTGTAGGTTGATGTCGACGGTGATTCTGCTCTCTTCGGTAAAGGTATCAATGTCGATTACCGAAACGGTGTTTTCGTAATTCGGCACCATATAACCGCCGGAGTTTGCAACGTAGATTTTCCCATCTACAATTTCCAGATCATCAGGCTGGAAGCCGACAATGCAGGTGGCAACTACTTGGAGATTTGTGGTGTCGACCTTAGCTACATACCCTTTTTGAGTGTAGTTGGGGTTGATTTCTACCGGGCCGGCATAGGAGGTTACATAGGCATAACCTTTATGGAATTTAATGTAGCGGCAGTTGGGGATATCAACTTGGCCGATACGTCGGGCGGTAGCAGCATCCATGACTTCAACTTTGTTGGAGCAGTTGATTACGGCATAGAGTCGAGAGCCATAAATCGCGATGTCGTTGCCGACATCCCCCATCTCTTTAGCGACATTGGGGTTGGCGTTGCCATAAATATTGCGAGTATATGTGCCGGTCGAAAAATCGTAGTAGTCGAGTGTTGACTTATTTGACCCCATATTCCCTTCGTTCAGTAGATAGAATCCATCGAGCGAAGAATATTCAGGCGTTGTCACTTCAACTTCTTCCGGGATGAAAATGATGTCATCTTCACGGCAGGAATATAAGCTGAGGAAAGCCGTCAGTATTAGTATGTAGAAAAACGTATGTTTCATTATAGGTCAAATCTTAGGATGAAACGGTAGTTGCGTCCCGGCATCGGGTAATTTAGGATTACCTCGTATTGCTGATTTAACAGGTTGTTGATTTCGACCGTAGCTTTGAACTTACATGCCGACAGTCGGAAATTATAGGAGGCCGAGATGTCATGGGTGTACCACGGCTGTTCGTAGTTAGCGAGGATATTGCTGGAGGTGTGGTAGCGCTCACCGGTGTAGATAAAACTGTAGTTTAAGTTGAAATCTTTACGCGATAAAGCAACTACAGCCGAACCGCTATGGCGAGGGATGTAGGCAATCTGACCTTTGTAGGTGCCGGCGGGGATGTCGTTGTCCGTGGGGTCGGAATAATCCATGGCGCGTTGATAGGTGTAGGTTAGTCGCGGTTGCAGACGGATATCGAAGGGCAGCTGCATATCGGCAGATGCTGTTAGATCTACGCCCCAGATTTTCACTTTACCGATATTCATCATCATCCAGCGATACTGACCGCTCCCTTTTGGCACGGCGATAATCTTGTCGGTGATTATATTATGGTAGCCGTCAACGCTCAGCTCCATGTTGAACCATGAAGTTGATGTGGTAGTCAGAGTTGCGCCTAAGTCATATTGGAGTGCGCCTTCCGGGCGTAGGTCGGCATTGCCGATGTCGGTATAATAAAGGTCGTTGAATGTTGGCATTCGAAACACCTTCTTGATGAACCCTCGGAGGTTAAAGTCTCGGTTCTCGAAAGGCTTATAGCTGACGAAAACGGCGGGAGTCCAGCGCAGATAGTTGTTTCTGCGCTCGCCGAGATTGGTGGCCCCGGTGATGATTTCAGAGCGGTCGGCAACGTAGGTCATCAATAAGCTAGCTTGTGCTTTGAAGGGATGACGACGCCAGGCGGTTGCCAAGGCAGCCATCAGGGTGTTACGCTTTGGCTTTGCGAAATTTACGAGATTCGACTCCAAGCCGTTCCACTGATAGTCAACCGAAAGGTCTACGTCCCAGTCTTGCATTATCTCATAGCAATGAGCCGTTGTAATATAGATTTCGTCTTGGGTAAAACTATTGTCGATATACATCAAGGTGGTGTCGGGATTTAGATAGCGCATCTTATCCACAGCCCATTTGAAATTGACCATCGCCCGATAGCGGTCGGTGATTTGTCGTTCCCATGTGCCTTGGAGGAAGAAATCTTTATCCCATTGGCGCTGAGAATTTTTCCAAACATTATTGACGATGGCGCCGGGAATACCGCGCTCGGAGTCGTAATAGTAAGCTTTCGCATACCAACGGTCTTTCTCGGTGCGGCCGAATAGAGCCCCTTCAACGCGGTAGGCGGTGATGTCGCCATTTTGGCGCACCGCGGTGGTGTCCCATGCCAGAGTGCCATCGGAGAACATTTTATGATAGCGGAACTTATACTTGCCGTTGGCTTTGGTCATTTCGCCGCTGAGCGACATCGACACCGACTTTGAAATCTTATATTCGATGCGCGCCGACGGATTGACCTGGCCGAAACTGCCGGCACGGAATGTGGCGTTCACATTGACGCGCTGGCCGTTTTGGAAGCGGGGGCGACGAGTGCGGATGTAAATCGTACCTGCCGAACCGAAATCTTTTGCATTCTGGAAAATGTTGCTTTTCTGGCCGTTATATAGTGAGATTTCTTCGATATTGTCAAGCGAAAATTTACCGAGATCTATCTGCCCGTTTTGCGCGTTGCCTAGCTGTATGCCATCGTAGAATACCCCGAGATGGTTGCTCCCCATACTGCGAATATCCAA
The DNA here is from genome assembly GCA_964556875.1 of uncultured Alistipes sp. GTDB lineage: Bacteria > Bacteroidota > Bacteroidia > Bacteroidales > Muribaculaceae > UBA7173. The sequence goes on along the minus strand of CAZKYD010000068.1, from coordinate 1,454 downwards.
CGTCTTTACGCCTCCGACACCACCGTAGTCCTTAAGCTGTACGCCTGAAAAGTATCTTACGGCGTCGGCTACGCTCTGCGAATTCAGGGCTTGAAGCGCATCGCCCTTTAAGGTCTGAGTTGGTATCACCTCGCGGTTTGGGTCATATTTGCCATATACAACTACTTCGTTTTTGGCAACAGTCGACAATGTGTCATTTTGTGCATTTGCTGTAAATGCAACAATGATACATACAACTAATAACCACAAACGTATGAGTGCTAATGATATGCGTGTCATAATCCAATTTTACATTCCGGATTTCGGCCACGCAATAAGAAGACGGCCCCTCCCATAAGAGGCGTAATCAATACTACGGTTTTAAGGCTCGAAAACCGATATTTGAAAACGATTTCATGAGATATTCCGACTTAGTCTCTAATCTAATTCCGCCTTCCCAAGGCTCTCCGAGCTTCAGTGGCATCCTGGAATTGACTGTGTCCGAGCAAATTTGGGCAAACTTAGCGCAACGACTTGGCAGCTATTCTTAGCAACGATATTGCGGCTATTTCCCAATTTGAATGGTACGAGACATTACGGCAGCGGCCCTGTTCAGGATTTTAACCTGATTCCCTCGCTTGAAATCTTTGCAAAATTACGATTTTTCCGTCAAATAAACCCTAAATAACCTACTTATTTTTATCCTCCCGGATTGCAGCCCAATAATTCTCGTCTCTGCTATGATATAGGTGGGGGAATCTTGTGAAAGTATAATATATTATACTTTTGCTTGCGACCGACTCCCGTCTGGGCATATAATCGCTGTAAAGTCTAATTTGTCATACTTTTGTTTGGTCATCTCTAAAATTATTTATATTTTTGTGGCAAAAGTTTATTATGTTAGACTATGGACCTTAAAGACATAATGAAGCAACGTAGGGAAACACTCTCTCTGACGCAACAAGATCTTGCAGAAATGGCGCAAGTAGGGCTTGCTACAATCAAGGACATTGAGCGTGGCAAGGGAAATCCGGCGCTTAACACAATAAAGAAAATCTTGGAAGTGCTGGGTTTGGAGATTGACTACCGAGTTAGGCAAACAATTTAATCCTAATAAAGTATGAAACAGTTGGCAGTTTATTTCAACAATACAAAAGCCGGAGTTCTGACTGAACAGAATCCCGGTGTTGGGTATACTTTTCAATATTGCGAAGATTTTCTCAACTTAAATTTGCCTCCCATTTCACTCACGTTATCCAAACAAGCGTCCACATATTATTCAGAATATCTCTTCCCATTCTTTACAAACCTGCTCCCGGAGGGGGCAAATCGTCGCATAATTTGCCGTGCTCTGAGAATTGATGAAAATGATTTATTTAGCTTGCTTGAAGCAATGGCTGATAAAGACTTTATTGGAGCAGTAAACATAAGGAGGTTCAATAATGATTAAGATAATCAACTGCCCGGCTTCTCTT
>CAZKYD010000067.1:0-14064 GCA_964556875.1 uncultured Alistipes sp. | reverse complement strand
GTGGAGATGGAGGGGTTTGAACCCTCGTCCAAACGTGGAACTAATGAGCTTTCTACATGCTTATTCTTCTCTTGGTTTTCGACGATGGACAGGCTGAAGACGGCCAATTCAACGCTTAGTTCCTAAAATCTCGGAGGCTTCGCGGAACGTCCGGCCTCCCATTCCCGATTTAGCTGCACCGCCTGGTCGATTAGTCTCGGGAAGATGACAATCGGGCGATGTCTCGTCTGCGCCACTGTGGCGCGGATAAAGCTTAATTTACTGTGCTTCGATTAAGCAGCGAGAGCGTAGTTGTTTTCGCCATTTAAAATTGCGGTGTCCCAGATTATAGAGCGTAGCCACCATTGCTCTGCATGCTTACTCACCACCTCTACACGCTGTCAAAACCGGTCATCCCCGTCTTAAACATCGCTTGTGGCGATAAAGTGTGCAAATTTACATCATTTCCCGGATATTGTCACGGACATGAGCTGCGTTTAACATCATTTAACCAAGAAAAAGCCCATCTTAGCTCATATTCGGTAACGCCACTACTCCCCACTACTAATACATCACCTTCATCCTGCAGTTAGCGCAATCAAACTCCAATCGGAAACGATTCCCTTCTGAAACTAAATATAATCCATTCGGCAAGCGACGAGCATCCTTAGTTTTCAGGCAACACCCCATTTCGCGGCGCAAGCAATATCGTGTCTCCATCACCTGGCGATCATCCGATGTGCGAGTACATTCTATGGCACGAGGTAACTGCGAAGCCTGCTGGTCGGTAATTTTGGCATATAACGCAGCAGCGATAGAATTAGCGATATTATCATGACGCGTCACTTGATAATCTGCTGATAGCTGAACATCTGCCGACTTGTTCCCCGGCTTTTCTCGCTGATAAGCAACCGTTTGAGCCATTTCAAGCATTTCAATACCACGGCGGCGTAAATGCGATAGCTGCGAAGCCGGAATAAACAGATTGCCACACAGATCCCGGACCTCAGTGGCTACAAAAATCGTATCTCCAAGCTTCTCCAACTCTTTGCGACGGCGATCCTCTTGTGGAGTACGAGCCTGTTGAACATCCACAACTTCTGCGACCGCCACACTATGACCAACTTCATCTTCCAACGTTAACACAATCTGCGAACCACGCATTTCGAGCTGCATTTTAGTTTGAATACGTCGTTCTGCTGTTTTGCCTGCAAGAATGTCCAACAACTGCTTATCTGAATTACGATATAAAATAGTGCCTGATGGGATATTTATATCTATCGCAGGAAACAGCGTACTGCCCTCTACGCGATTTAATCTAAAGCCGACAAATTCACCGGCTTCATTGAAGTATCCTAAGCCATCACCATTATGCAGTTCTGTACGCAACTTAGCAACAACAACTTTACCTGCCATCTTCTCAACCTTACCCACCTTTAGCCCGGTCCATTTCGGCGAATTAAAAGTAGCAAGCGATGATGGTTCCGGTTGACGCTGAGTCAGAAAGTAATTTGTAAAACCTCGGTTAAAGCTCTTTGCCGGATTAGGTTCAAAAGTTAATCTGGATGCGCCATATGAACTACGACAATAACGTTCGGGATTAGCCGCGATTATACGGTCTAATTCTCTTCGATATGCCCCAACAATAGTTTTAACATAAGCTACATCCTTTAATCGACCCTCAATCTTTAAGGATGACGCGCCGGCATCAAGCAACGCTTCCAAATCAGCTAAGCGATTCATATCGCGAAGCGACAGCAGATGTTTCCCTTCTACGAGTTTATGGCCTGCCTCATCCTCAAGGTCAAATTTAAAACGGCATACCTGGCAACATTCTCCTCGATTAGCACTGCGGCCGGTCAACACATAGCTCGCTTGGCAATTACCACTAAAACTAACACATAGCGCCCCATGGACAAACACTTCAAGATCAGCACGCACGGCATTACGCACACTCCGAATCTCGTCCAATGTTAATTCTCGAGCCAACACAAGACGAGTAAAGCCTAACAATTCTAAGAATCGAGCTTTGTCCGGTGTACGCGTATCGCATTGAGTAGATGCATGCAATGCGATTGGTGGCAATTTCATTTGCGTAATCGCCAAGTCCTGCACAATCAGAGCATCAACTCCGGCACGCCACAAATCCCAAATCAGCCGCTCTACATCAGTCAATTCCGTCTCATAAACGATTGTATTAACCGTTACATAAAGTTTGACGCCAAATTTATGAGCATAATCAGCCACAGCCTTAATCTCATCAAGCTCATTTGCAGCTTGCTGACGAGCCCCAAACGCCGAGGCCCCCATATATACCGCATCCGCGCCATGGTCAATAGCTGCAAAAGCAGTAGCGGCATCCCTTGCCGGAGCTAATAATTCAATTTCGCGAGGCTTTGTATTCTCCATATATCAGCATAAAAACTTATAACGGTTCTAAAATCGAGTTCAAAATTACAAAAATTCATTGACGCCGACAAGCGCCACCTTTATTCCACCCGGCTATGTAAAACCTTCTTTTTGCACGTTTAAGAAGAATAAAAACCTTTTTTAAGAATTTTGTCAATAAATCATGACACACAGAACCAACATTATTGTTAATTTTGCAGTAGAAAATCTATAGATAAACATACTGTTCACCATGAGTCTTTTTGCAAGATTGACAGCGCGGGCTAAAGACAACACCCGCCGTATCGTTCTCCCCGAAGGAGACGAAACTCGAAACCTTACAGCAGCCGACAACATTCTTGCCGACCGTGTAGCCGATATCATCCTTCTCGGCAACCCCAATGACATCAAAGCTAAAGCCGCAGAGCTTGGGTTAAAGAACATTGATAAAGCTACTATCGTAGACCCGAAATCTGAAGAGGTTCTCGATAAATATGCTCCCCTCCTTTATGAACTTCGTAAGAAAAAGGGTATGACTCCTGAGGAAGCTCGTAAAAAAGCTGAAGATATCCTTTACCTTGGTGCTCTGATGGTTAAAGCCGGCGACGCTGATGGTATGGTCTCCGGTGCTATCCACTCTACCGGCGACGTACTGCGTGCAGCTTTCCAGGTAATCAAAACCGCTCCCGGCATTCAGACCGTATCAGGCGCGTTTTTGATGCTCCTTCCCATGGATTCACCTTATGGCGAAAACGGCATCTTGGTATTTGCCGACTGCGCTGTAGTTCCCGATCCCGATGCCAACCAGTTAGCTCAAATCGCTATCTGCACAGCTGAAACAGCTCGCCGTGTTGCGGGTATCGAACCTCGCGTTGCTATGCTTTCATTCTCAACAAAGGGCAGTGCAAAGCATGAACGTGTAGACAAGGTTCTCGAAGCAACTCGTATCGCCCATGAAATGGAGCCCACCCTCAAGCTCGATGGCGAACTCCAAGCAGATGCTGCAATGGTTGCATCTGTAGGCCAACTTAAAGCACCTCAGAGCGAAATCGCCGGTAAAGCTAACGTACTCGTATTCCCTTCACTCGAAGTTGGTAATATCGCTTACAAACTTGTTCAGCGTTTAGCCGGTGTAGAAGCCGTTGGTCCGCTGCTCCAAGGTCTTGCAGCCCCTGTTAGCGACCTTTCTCGTGGTTGCTCAGCAGGCGATATCTACAAGACTATCGTAATGACCGCAAATCAAGCAATCAAATAATATAACCCTCTCAACAATCATTATCCATGAATATTCTCGTGCTTAACTGCGGAAGTAGTTCCGTAAAGTACAAACTCATCAACACTACCAATGGCAACGTTCTTGCTGAAGGTGGCGTTGAAAAAATCGGCTTGCCCGATGGATTCCTCAAATTCAAGCTTGCTGATGGCTCAAAGCAGATTCGCAAACTCGGTTTAGCAGACCACAAAGGCGCTGTTAAAGCAGTTCTTGACCTCCTTACCGATCCCCAGCTTGGTTGTATTAAGAGCTACTCTGAAATCGATGCAGTTGGACACCGTGTAGTCCATGGCGCTGAAAAATTCGCTAAGAGTGTACTCCTTACCGACGAAGTCCTCAAGCAAGTTAAAGATTGCTATGACCTTGCGCCCCTCCACAACCCCGCAAACGTAACCGGTATTGAAGCTGTTGATGAAATCCTCCCCGGCATCAAGCAGGTAGGTGTATTCGACACAGCATTCCATCAAACAATGCCCGCAAAGTCGTTTATGTATGCCCTCCCCTACAAGTATTATGCAGAAGATGGCGTACGTCGCTACGGCTTCCACGGAACCAGCCACCGTTACGTTTCTCAGCGTGTATGCGAAATTCTCGGTGTTAAAGCTGAAGGCAAAAAGATCATCACTTGCCATGTTGGTAACGGCGGTTCAATCACAGCCGTTCTCAATGGCAAGAGCGTTGATACCTCTATGGGCCTCACCCCTACCGAAGGCTTAATGATGGGTACTCGCGTAGGCGATGTAGATGCAGGTGCTCTCGTATATCTCATGAAGAAGCATAACCTCACTCCCGACCAGCTCCAGAAAGTGATCAACAAGGAGAGTGGCGTTATGGGTATCACTGAAATTTCATCAGATATGCGCGAAATCGAATCTGCCGACAAAGCAGGTAACGAACGTGCTCATCTTGCTCTTGAAATGTATGAACAGCGCATCACCAAATACATCGGTGCTTATGCAGCTGAAATGGGCGGTGTAGACATCATTGTCTTTACCGGTGGCGTTGGTGAAAATCAGACCGGCCTCCGCAGCAATGTCTGCCATTCACTCGGTTTTATGGGTGTAGAACTCAATGAAGAGCTCAATGCAACTACACGTGGCACTGAGACAGTCATCTCAACCCCTGCATCAAAGGTAACCGTGGTTGTAGTCCCCACCGACGAAGAACTGATGATTGCCCGCGATACCGAAGCTATCGTTAGCGCACTTTAATTTTCCACATATAGATAGCCCTTGCCCCAGACATCGGCAAGGGCTAACTTATATCATAATCCCATTTTGAATGTTAGATTTTATTACTTGGAACGTCAATCCTGAATTTCTCTCCCTCGGTTCAATTCATATCCGTTGGTACGGCTTGATGTTTGTAATCGGCTTCTTCCTCGGATATAAAATTGTAGAGAGAATGTTCCGCCGCGAAGGTGTGCCTGAAAAGTGGCTAAGCTCATTACTCATATATGCTGTAGTGGCAACTATTATTGGCGCACGCTTAGGCCATGTTTTCTTTTACGCTTGGGACTACTATTCTCAACATCCCATTGAAATTCTCTACACATGGGAAGGGGGCCTAGCCAGCCATGGTGGAACGATAGGATTGATAATCGCGGTAATAATCTACTCTCTATGTGTGACCAAGCGCTCTCCGCTCTGGACCTTTGATAGATTTGTCATACCTATCGCATTAGTCGGAGCCTTAATCCGTTGTGGCAACCTTTTCAATCATGAAATCTACGGTCATCCAACCGATCTGCCCTGGGGCTTCCGCTTTATAACAAACGTAGGGTATTGGATGAACGGTTGGCAAGAGCCCATCTACTCCCTACCGTCCCACCCAACCCAGATCTACGAAGCTCTCTGCTATCTGGCTCTTTTCGGACTATTAATGTGGATGTATTGGAAAAAGAATGCCGGCGAACGTCCGGGCCTCATATTCGGGGTATTCTTCATCGTTCTATTTGGCACCCGTTTCTTGATTGAATTCATTAAAAATCCGCAAGAAGAATTCGAAATCGGCATGACGCTGAATATGGGTCAATGGCTCTCAATTCCGTTCATTCTTATAGGCATAGGCTTGGTAATCTATGCATTAAGCCGCCCCAGAATAAAAATCGACTATCCCAACAAATTCCCCGACGAACCTAAGGCGAAAAAATAAAGATATTGCCCAGAACTGCTTTAAACACGTTAAATGCTCTGCATCATTAAGAAGATGTAGGGCATTTAACATTTATTAACTATGATTGGTGTAAATACAGGCATTGCTATATGTATCTTTGCAAATCATTATCCACTAATTCACTAATTCTAACTACTTATAGCGTATGCACAAATTATTCCTTGGCTTTTTGGCAATGTCTGTCACCTTTCTTGCAGGGGCAGAAACGCCAAAGCGTTCTCTACATCCAACCGGAGGGAACATCAAACAAATCAACACCCAGTCACACTTCACCTCCACATCTGCCACCTCTCCCATCTTCAGAGCCCTACCTGATGACGCTCCTGAAAATGCAATAGAAGTACCATTTTCTCATGACATGGGAAAAAATAGCGAAAAGGTAGATGTGGTAAAGAAGTATACCACAATCAACGCTAACAATGACAACCGCGAATGGCAAGTTGCAAAGGTTAATGACTATTCAGCCTGCATGGCGCCAAACGCCGACGGAATTGATGCCGATGACGATTGGCTGATTACAGTCCCCCTCTACATGCCCTCAGGGAATTATGTTATATCCTTTGATTTAGGATATCTAGGCACTTCTGCTACCGGCGTTACAATGGCCGTAAATCTCGGAACCGCTGCAACAGTTGAAGCAATGACAACCGAAATTGCGCCGGCTACAACATTCACAACAAAAGATAAGACTACATATAGCTATAACTGCACTATCGCTACTGATGGATACTATTATTTAGGATTCCATTGCCTCACAACAAAAGCACAAAGTGGAGCAGTAAGGCTATATAATATCTCTGTAAAAGCCGGTGAGGTTAAACAAGTCGATCCACCTGCCGCAGGCGAACTCACTTGGGAACTTGCGCCTAATGGAGAGCTAAAAGCAACGGTTACCTATACCGCCCCGACTAAAACTCGCAGCGGAGCTGATCTGACGGCAATCTCAAAAGTTGAATTAACATCTCGTTGGGGTGTTGACAAATTCACCTACGACGATGTTCAACCTGGTCAACAGATCGTTCAAGAAGTAGAAATGTATGCCGGCATCAACAACCGTTTCACCGGCGTAGCTTATGTTGACGATGTCGCCGGCGACATAGTTGAGTATAAGTCAATTTTCTGTGGCCCGGATACCCCATTAGCCCCAACCAATGTAAAACTCACTCCATCGTCAGATTACAAATCTGCCACTCTCACATGGGACGCCGTTGGCTCGGTTGGCGAAAACGGTGGATATGTTAATCCTGATGAAGTAACTTATTACGTCTTCGATGCTTTTGGCAGTTATTACGATCCGGCAATTGCAGAGACTAATGAGACCTCCATATCAATTAGCTATCCCAATCTTGAAGGCCAAGACTTTGTAGCTTATCAAGTTACAGCCGGATATAAAGACAATTACTCACTTGACACCGCTTCTGACATCGTAATTGTTGGCGAGCCTGCTACGTTGCCCTTCACTGAATCCTTTACTGATGGCCGTTACGATGGCATCTGGTGTTTAGACACAGACACCAGCTATTCCGGTCAGCAATATGGCACCATCGACGATTCCTATTTCGAATCTCTTCTTGACCCCGATGACCCTGATTCACCGACGCCACTAAAATCGCAAGATGGAGATAACGGATTCTATTATTGGTTACCAATGACGAAAGATGTAATGTGGGGCATGATGTCGGTCCGCGCAGATATCTCTACTGCCGAAAATCCGGTATTAGAATTCTGGTATCAAGGACAAGGCAGCACTATTGACGTGCTCTTGGCCTCCGGAACTGAGGCTTTAGCAGTCAAGAAAACCATAAGCCTCAAAACAGAACCTACCTCAGGATGGACGCTCGCGCAAATTCCACTTGGCGACTACAAATCCACCGGAACTGTCAATTTCGAAATCCGTCTTACCGCTACCGACAATGATGACAGCCATACATGGAGCGTTCCCCTCGACAATATTAGCATTAGAGACCTCGTTGCCACAGATCTACGAGTAGTGACCGCATCATTCCCGTCATCATCAGCTAAGGTTGGCGACAAACTTTCAATGTCAGCACGCATCGAAAATCAAGGCTCTCAACAAACTGCCGCCGCCGTTAATCTATTGATTAATGACACTCTAATCGAATCGAAAGATTTAGGCATGATGGAGCCATACACCTTCAACGATGTTGCCTTCGAATACACCGTGCCTCTCAACTCCCCAGAGCAACTCAACGTAAAATTAGTAGCAGTTGCGCAAGGAGACGCCGTTGAATCAAACAACAGTGTTGAACATGATATAAATATCAAGTATGCGCCATTCGCATCTGTCACCGATTTAACAGCTACTCCGGCCGATGATGGCAACAGCGTCACGCTGACTTGGACTGCTCCTGTTAATGAGACAGTTGAACCGGAAACCATCACTGACGACTTTGAAAGTGACGATTACGTAGCGATGTCAATCTCCGGTGCCGGTGATTGGACTGTTTTTGATGGCGACGAAACTCGCACCATAAATCTCTTCTACGAAGCATACAACCCATATCAGACCATGGCTATGGCTTTCCAATTGTTTAATCGTGAAGTTGCCGAAGTGTCATCCACCTATTGGGAAGATGCCGCTCCTCACAGCGGTAATACATTTATGGTAGCCCCAACAGCCTATTATGCTGAAAATGACAACTGGCTTATCTCCCCTGAACTATCCGGACGAGAACAGACTATCAGCTTCTATGCTAAAAGTTTCTCAAGTGCATGGCCTGAATCATTCGAAGTATATTACTCTACGACCGATAACGCGCGCGCAAGCTTTACCGCAGATCACATCCTCAATGTAGAGAATTATCCATCTAATAACGAAGTGCCTGAAGTTTGGACAGAATACAAGGCGACTCTCCCTGTAGGAGCCAAATATTTTGCCATACACCACAATCCTTATTACACCTATGCTCTATTAGTGGACGATGTTACATATGAAGCCAAGTCATCCATCCCTGAAGATCTCGCAGTTACCGGCTATCACATCTTACGCGATGGCGCTCAATTAACTGATGAGCCTGTAGTTGAAACTACCTTTACCGACAATTTCGAGATGGCTGATGATGTAGTTTACACCTACACTGTAGTCCCAGTTTACAATGCCGGGATTGCTAAAGGTAGCGACACTACTGTAAGCATCCATCGTTCCGGAATTGAAACCGTTGTAATCGATCAACTCGATTCTACCGATATAATATACGATCTCAGAGGTATCGCCATCCCGAAGTCTAAACTGACACCCGGCCTTTACATTCGTGTAAATAATGGCAATGCTCAAAAGGTAATGCTGAAATAACGTAGTATACCATATGCTGAAAAGCAAGTAACCAGCAACGCCCCGACAGCAATGTCGAGGCGTTGTTATTTTCTCATTATTTATAAGCTAAGCTTACTCGTTGGAAACTTTGATTTCCTTGTTGGAAACTTTGATTTCTTATTGATGGCTGTGCTTACTTATATAGGAAACGGCGAATTGAGTGCTTAGGCGTTTTCTCAAATTCTTCTTGATGAATCTCGAATTCTGCCACTCGAGCATATGCCGGAACAAGCTTATTCAGCGTTGGCAGTAAAGCCTTAACTTGCTCCTCTGTTTGGGCGTCTGTCAAACCTTGCTGACGAGCTGCATCATAGTCGGGATGAACCAATGCAACAATCTTACCAGCCCTGTCAACTACGATACTCTCAGCAACATATGGCAGCTCATTGAGAACTACTTCAATCTCCTCCGGATATATATTTTGGCCTGAAGGTCCAAGAATCATATTCTTTTTACGGCCACGGATATAAACATATCCCTGAGCATCTATTGTACAGATATCGCCGGTATTCAGCCACCCATCTTCAGTAAAGGTTTCAGCTGTAGCTTCAGGATTCTTAAAATAGCCCTGCATTACATTCGGACCTTTTAAGAGCAACACTCCGGGAGTATTTTCTGCATCAGGCGAATCTATCTTCGCCATCATGCCATCAACTACGCGACCACATGAATGCGGGCGCTGAGTTGCCCACCATTCATAAGTTACCAGTGGTGCACATTCTGTCATGCCATAGCCGATCGTAAATGGGAATTTAATCTTACGTAAGAATTCTTCTACATCTGCCGAGACAGCCGCACCGCCTAAAATCAGCTGCTTCAGATTGCCGCCAAACGCGCCGAGAAGTTGATTGCGTACTTTGCTATACACAACTTGACGCAGGCCCGGGATGGCAGTCAAAACCTTAATCATTGGTTTTTGCAGAGCGGGGAATACTCTCGTCTTGACAATCTTTTCAATTACCAGAGGCACGGTAATTACCAATTGCGGTTTTACATCGTCAAACGCATCTAACACAACTTTGGGCGATGGCACCCTCCCAAGGAAGGTTATCTGACAACCCTTGCAGAGCGGGAATAAGAATTCAAACACCAACCCATACATATGAGCCAATGGAAGCATGCTTAGCATCCCGTCGCCGGGGTTCAAGAAGTCGATCTGCTTCAATCCAAAGCTAATATTGCCCCAAAGATTAGTGTACGACAACATTACCCCCTTGGAATTACCGGTCGACCCGGAGGTATAGTTGATTAAGGCCATATCATCCATCGGCGGTTCTGCATAATGAATATCGTTTGCAGCAAAACCATTGGGATATGATTTAGCATATTCTGTTTCAATTGCTTCAATCGACGAATGTAGATTCTCATTGCGAGAAGAGACTACTTCAAGATTGCCCAGGAGCACTACCCCATCTACATTCGGCATCAACTCCATCTCTAATTTATCAGCAATTGCCTTTTCGGTAAACAACAATTTTGCCTCCGAATGTGTTACAAGATGGACGATATTGCCCGGCTTAAACTCATGAAGCAATGGAACTACCACCGCGCCGTAAGTTAACGCACCAAGGAATGTAGCCGCCCATTCTGCAGAGTTCTTTGCACAAAGAGCAATTCTATCGCCCGGTTTGACTCCGGCTAATCGATATAATATATGTATACGTTCGATTCGCTGAGCCAATTCTCCGTAGGTAAAACTTTGCCCACGAAAATCAGCTAAAGCTTTTCGATTCCAGTTCATCGCAACACTGCGAGAAATGGCATCTATGAGTTGATTTTTCATTTTTATGCTCAAAATTTTTGGTCATGTATACAAATACATAACAAAATTTTTCTTTACTTTGTCACAAAATTAATTAGAATCAATTAAACTTGCAAGATGAAACGCAAATATCTTCCTTTTTTGGGAGCAATTCTACTGACAGCTTGCTCCGCAAACGCTATAAATGATAGCTATTCACTGACCGTAGACCTTACCCCTGATCTTAATAAAGAGACAGCCTTCTTGGTTAACTACGATAACGGCGACAAAATAGACTCAACAATGGTTGAAAATGGCAAAGCTCTATTTAAAGGGCACATTGATCAACCAATTGCCACACGCATCGTTGTTAACGGCAAACGCTCAGGCACACTTATTCTCGAACCCGGACAGCTTACATTCCAACGCAATGGCAATGTTTTGGGTAGTGAACTCAACGCAGAATTAGAAAAAGTTCAAGCCGGCGCTGAAGCCTTCCAGGTTCGTGCTTCAAAGTTGCCACAGGATTCAACCTACAGCGACCGCCTCTCAGCTCTCGAGAAGGAATACAATAATTATATGGACTCGGTAGTCAATGCCAACGTCGACAATCCTATAGGATACCTATGCTTCATTGATATGGCCTACGAATTCGATATGCCCACCCTTCAAGCAGCTCTTAAAAAGTATCCAACGATGAAGCAATCCGTTAGGGTCAACAAGCTCATCGAATCCCTCAAAAACAAGGAACGCACCCAGCCTGGCAACAAATTTATCGACTTCACAATCACCAACGATACAATCACCCAGAGCCTCTCCGATTATGTTGGCAAAGGACGCTATACATTAGTTGACTTTTGGGCAAGTTGGTGCGGCCCATGCATCCGTGAGACCAAGGTAATCAAGAAGATTCGTGAAGAATTTGAAGGGAAAAATCTCGACATCCTCGGTGTTGCCGTTTGGGATGAACCTGCCAATACTGAAGCTGCCATCAAACGTCACCAACTCCCTTGGCCTCAAATCATCAATGCTCAGAGCATTCCTACCGACCTCTACGGAATCCCTGCTATCCCATGCATCATTCTTTTTGGTCCTGACGGCACCATTCTCTCGCGTGACAAGCAAGGCGAAGAACTAATTCAGTCAGTTCGCGATGCCCTCAATCCAACACCGACAGCGGTTGCAGATTAAGCCACAGACATAATCCCTGTTTTGCTTAACGATTAAGAAGCCACACTACAATCTTCGGAGAAATCAGCGCAAATACCACGGCGCCAATTGCATCAGCAATAAAGTCGAATATATCACATCCCCGCCCCAGCCCCATCCAAGCTTGTAGCAACTCGATTAATCCACCGAACAGAACAGAAGCCACTACAAATAACACCATTACTCGGGCGTGCTTTTTCGGAAGTACGCCCGTTTGTTCATATACATGATGATTATATAGCTCCCGATCCAATACCATAGCAAATACCAATCCCCCAAACATGAGCGCATGGACCACCTTATCCGCATTTTCAAACATCGGCACATCTGTGTCGGGAAGCGGATGAGGCGCTAATGTAAGCCATATGATTGCAATAACAACAACAGCCGTAAATAGCCCCGGCTGCATCTTTAATAAAAACCGTGGTATCATGGCGACAAAGTTATACAGAAGTTTCTAAAACTCAAAATATTGCGCTCTTATTTATGGTTAAATTTATGGTTAAAAATTATGCTTAAAAACATGAAAATTTTCAATGATAAATTTTATGAATTTCAATAAAAGTTGATTATATTTGCAACCAAACAGTAGTTACACCAAATAATCACAATAAATTCTTAATGCTATGATTATCGGAGTACCAAAAGAAATCAAAAACAATGAGAACCGCGTGGCTGTGACCCCGTCGGGAGTTAGAGAATTGGTAGACCATGGGCATAAAGTCTACGTACAACACACTGCCGGAGAAGGCTCCGGTTTTGCCGACGAGCTCTATGTTAAGGCTGGCGCTGAAATTCTTCCTACAATCGAAGATGTTTATGCCATCGCCGAAATGATCATCAAAGTAAAAGAGCCCATCAAGCAAGAGTACCCACTCATTCGTAGAGACCAAGTTGTATTCACCTACTTCCACTTTGCCTCTGATCGCGAACTCACCGAAGCCATGCTCCGTAGCGGCGCAGTCTGCATTGCATACGAAACCGTCGAACTGCCTAATCGCCAATTACCACTGCTAATTCCTATGAGCGAAGTAGCTGGCCGTATGTCAATTCAAGAAGGCGCACGCTTCCTTGAAAAACCGCAAGGAGGTTCCGGGGTGCTCCTTGGTGGAGTTCCGGGCGTAAAACCAGCAAAGGTGCTTATCCTCGGCGGCGGTGTTGTTGGTCGCAATGCTGCTATGATTGCAGCTGGAATGGGTGCTGATGTTACAATTACCGATATCTCGCTACCGACATTGCGTCACATTGCAGAAGTAATGCCGAAGAATGTAAAGACCCTCTTCTCTTCACGCCACAACATTGAAGCAGAGTTGCCTGATACCGACCTGGTAATTGGCTCAGTATTAATCCCGGGAGCAAAAGCCCCGAAACTCATCACCAAAGACATGCTGAAGCTTATGCGTCCCGGCACACTTCTCGTTGACGTTGCCATCGACCAAGGCGGATGCTTTGAGACCTCCACTCCGACAACCCACTCCAACCCGACCTACACCATCGACGGCATCATTCATTACGCAGTTGCCAACATCCCCGGTGCTGTAGCTCGTACATCTACGCTTGCCCTCACCAATGCAACGCTCCCCTACGCTCTGCGTCTTGCCGACAAAGGCTGGCGTCAAGCTTGTAAAGAAGATAAGGCTCTTGCTCTCGGCGTAAACGTTGTTGCCGGACAGGTTACATTCCCCGCTGTAGCCGAAGCTTGGGATCTCCCATATCATGAATTAGCCTTATAACTAAGCTTAGTCTTATAACTAAGCATTAGTTCTACAACTAATCCCTAAGCCATAAATCTTGTCTCTAATTCTATACAAGTTGTGGACTTCCGCCGACACCTACTTTCCTATCAATCAATTCGAAAACGGTGCCGGCGGTTTACACAAAAATTAGTTTAATTTCTACCTATTAAATTATATTTCTTTGCCACAACAAAATAGAGAGCAGAAATAAGTTTCAGATTTTTTAAGA
>CAZKYD010000066.1:0-14067 GCA_964556875.1 uncultured Alistipes sp. | reverse complement strand
TCTGACGCTGAAACAGCGCGTGTGTCGGCAGAGAGTTCTCGCGTAGAGGCTGAGAACGCAAGGGCTGACGCGGAGAGTTCACGTGCGAGTGCTGAAACTTCAAGGGCTACGGCAGAGGGCTTGCGGGTTGACGTAGAGCAAAAGCGCTCTGACGCGGAAACTTTGCGCGTAGAAGCAGAAAGCAAGCGCGTAAACGAGTTTGCGGAGTTGTCTGAGCAGTCTAAGGCAGCTACGCAATCGGCCAAAGATGCAGCGCAGTACGCTACGGAGCAAGGCAACTATGCCAAGCAGCAGGGCGACTTAACAAAGCAGAGCATTGAGAAAGCCGAAACAGCAGCGCAGAAGTGCGATGAAGCTACCGAAGCAGCTAAGACAGCAACAAGCGATGCTGAAACAGCTACGGCTGACGCGAAGGAAGCGACAGAAGCGGCTAAACAATCAGTGACTGACGCGACAACGGCAACAAACAGCACGAAAGACGCGACCAGCACAGCTAACGACGCAGCAGAATATGCGACGAAACAAGGTGATTATGCAAAATCGCAAGGCGATTCAATTGCCGCAAATTTAGCTTTAACTGATAACAAGATTGAGGAGCTGCTGAAGCACTTAGGTAAGTATGGCGATATTTCGCATGAAGAAATCGCGCTGAGTACGGCTCTGAGTGGTTACGCTATCAACACTGACGGCGAGAAGGTGGCCAAGAGTGGCTATGCGATGAGCAAGAGCTTTAAACTGACGCAGGGTAATATCTATCTGATAAAGGCTCAGGCGGTCAGTAAAGAAATCTCGCTGTTCGCTCGCGTAAGCCTTGAGCCAAGAACGGAGCTGATTACCTACTCATACAAGTACAACGAGGATGGCACGATAGCGACAGCTACGCCCAACTACGATTCGAGCATTGTGTATCAGTTCAACTACACTACGGGCGACGATGGCGAAAGCACTCTGGCGAATATCACGCTTAACGGTAGCATTGTTAGCGAGTTGCCGAACATCCGTAACTACGAGGTGGAAGTCTATAACCCGCTATTCAAGACGGGCGCAATCGCTACACCGTTGAGCGGGTTCTATGTGTATTTCTGTCCGACCAGCATGGATATAGTCGTTTCTGCACAGACCGCAGATTTGCAGCAGAGCAGCAGCGACGAGTTCGCGGGCAAGATGTTCGGCGAGCGTTACGGCATATTCGCATCCATCGCTTCCAACTACGTAAACCGATGGGAACGCGATGAGTTGGATGAGCGTATTTCTGCAATCGAGGATTCGCTTGCTTACAAGAATTTCCTGCAAGATGATTTCTGCGTCAAGGCGTGGGTTACGGATAACCTTTCGCCCGATGCGGTAGAAAGCTATGGTCAGGAACAATTCTTGTGGGATTTGTGGCGATTCTACTTGATTGATACAACGGACAATGCGGGCGTAAAAACAACGCCCGTAGGAGAGCTGGTGCGCGACAACTTACTTCGCTTTAAGGCTAACAACAACTTCGCTCCGACAGTTGGTATCTCAGAGAGCCAATATGCCGATAGTCAGTTGGAACTGTTCAGATTGGTAGATGGTGAGTACGAGCAGTATTGCGAGGCGGGGGCTTACAAAGCAAGCGATTACCTTGAGAAAGTATTGCGCCCCATCGTAGCCAAAACGCCTAACGATTTGAGCGCAGCCAAGCTATACAAGCAGGTAGATGGCGAGTACGTTGAAGCACACGCGCTTCTGCCGTGGGAAACAACGGAAACAAAATACTCCGTAAATCTCGGCAACTACCGCGATGTTTACGCACTTGACAACACCGTCGGCGACAGTGGTAAAACTTGGATTGGCTTGTTCTCCAAGCCTACGAAGTGGGATGGTATCGACGTTTCGCGCTACAAACTACCGCCGACAGCCATATCTCCGTCGCCCGTAGCCGTGGTTAACGATAAGTTTGCTACCTCATTCTTCTTTGCCCATGACCCCGGATGGAAGTATTGCTCTGCCGCTAAGGGCGCAGATGGCTCTGATTGGGGGCTGAGTGGCAGAGTATTCCCTCGCCGAAGTGATATAAGCCAGATTACTAATATGAACTTCGCTCGTGCTTGCAATGCTGATACGACGCTGCCTTATCCGTGTGCCGAAGGTGGATTCTTCGCTTTTAACACTGCTATAAATACGATGGAAGCGGCGATGGGAACGAAATATCTACACTCTGCATCGCGTTTCTCAACGGGCATTTCCTCTAATGATGGCTGTAAGAATGAAGCGCAGTTTAATTCCTATGGAGGCTTTCGCTGCCGCGTAGCAGGTACGGAGGCATGGACTTACTCTAATTGGAATGGTACTCCGCCTATTCGCTACAATGCTAATAATACATCCAAAACAGCCACTTCGCTTGTTAACGGCGAAGCCCCGAAAGAAAGCTGTATGGAGAGCCAGATGGCTTATTCATGGGCAATGGAGTTCGGTATCGCCGAAGGCGTAGAGTTCGAGATGTATGGCCATACTTATTGGTACAAGAACGTAGCAAGCGCTGCAAGCGGTAAGATGAACGCTGTTATGTATTCTCGCCGTAGCGGCACAAAAACGCTCTATAACACAAGCCAAGAAGAAACCACGTGGGATTGGGAGTATATCTTACGTATGGGCTTGTTCATGGGTTTGCGTTTAAGCGGCGACGTGTACGAATATCGCGGTGGCGGTTATGAGCAAGTCGGCGAGTATAAGGAAGGTAATGTCGACGAGCCGATTCGCTTGTTTATGCAGCCCGACCAAACTAAGTGGGTTCGCGAAAGCAACATTAACATTAGCGGGAAATTCGCTTTTGAAGACCTCTACCCGCTTGAAGGTACTATAATTCGTACAAATAACAGTTATGTTAAGAAACGTCTGCACTACACGGGATGGGACAACGCCGCAAAAGGCGGCTCTGCTTCTACCGGAGAGTGCTACTACCTATACTCGAATCACAACTGGGGTGGCTCGTTAGCTAAGCCGTTCGTAAGGCTCGGGGCTCGCTGTGGCGGCTACGCGTCCCACACGATTTGCGCGCCTCGTTGTTTGGCTGCGCATTACTCTGCCTCGTCTACGTTTGTCATCTATTGCGGTTCTGCTCAGTTTTTAATCGCAGTATAGGTGCAACAGAACGCAGTTCGGCGGCGATAGTGCAACGATTATCGCCGCCGCGCTGGAAAATCTTATAGCTGTCTGCCGACAAGTCATACATTGGGATTTGACCTCTGAAACGGCAATAGCAAATGAAATAGTGGTTATGTGCTTCGGGGCTCGCTGTGGCGGCAACGCGAACAACACGATTTGCGCGCCTCGTTATTTGAATGCGAATTACTCTGCCTCGAATACGAATGTCAACAATTGCGGTTCTGCTAAGATTGAGCAAACTTAAAACTTAGAACACAAGCTAACGGAGCGCATAGCCACGGCCAAGAGAGCCGAATAATTACAAGACAAGGTGCATGGATGTTTGGGTCACAAGACCTATACTGAGAGATGCGCCACACAACAAAATGTGTAATACTGCTCAAACTGAATTTACATACAGCTAATGGATATAAC
Organism: uncultured Alistipes sp.; assembly: GCA_964556875.1. GTDB lineage: Bacteria > Bacteroidota > Bacteroidia > Bacteroidales > Muribaculaceae > UBA7173. The sequence goes on along the minus strand of CAZKYD010000066.1, from coordinate 10,518 downwards.
TGAAGCTGACATAATAAAAGCAATCGCTGCCGCCCGCAAAGGCCGCTCAAAGAGGAAAGATTTCTGCTTCACAGATAAGGATGCAGACGCTTTCCTCGCGGCTATTGCTGACGGTTCTTATACCCAGCAGATTGCCTACAAACAACTAACTAAGCGCAACGCTAACGGCAAGGTACGCGATATTTTACAGCCAAACAACTACACGCTTGTTTTACAGCATTTATGCAAGATTCTGCTGCAACCTTATTATGAACGATTTGACAACAACGTCGGTCTGAACTGTAAGAAGGAGCACGGTATCACGGCCAAACAACGTGCTAATTCGGTGGTAAAACGTATCAAGCATATTTACTATGACCTTCGCCAATACAACTACGCGCTGATTATTGACCAACGACAATGTTACGCACATATCACAATAAAGACCGCCCGTCGCGCTATGAAGAAAATCGGTGTGCCTCGGTGGCTGAATGACTACGCTATTAGCGTATGTTTTTACGAGAAACAATTTCCAATAGGCGTGCCAACTTCGCCTCTGATGCACCATATTATCATGGTTGAAAGTGATAAATTAGCTTACTCGCTGTCACCTCATACTGTACGCTATGCCGATGATAATTTTGTTCCTTGCCGCACAAAAGAGGATGCACAGAGTGCGCTGTGGCGAGTAAAGAATCTGTGGTGGTACACGTTACAAATCCGCGCGAAGCGTCAGAGCGTGCGTATCGTGCCGCTTGATGTGCCGAGCGATTTCTGTGGTAACGTATTCCATCGCAACGCTAATAAATGCGTCACCGACCATAATAAGGGGTACACGCTCATTAGAGAGAGCATAGCCCAACGTGCTAAACAATGCACAAACAAGAATTATCCGTCGTACTTTGGTCTTATCAAGGCGACTGACGGCTTTAACTTTTTATTAAAATTAGAAAAGGATTTGAAACTCTATGCATTAACCAACAAGATTCGCATTTCGCGCAGCAATCTGGATGCGCCTGAGGCTGAGATTCGAGAGCTTTGCGAAAACAAAACATTATTTGACATCGAGGATTACGAAGTGCGCTATGATAAGGATAATAATCCTAACTGGGTACACTGCCTGATTTCTTGCCCAACCAAAGTCCAAAACAAACGGACTGTACACTCTCTATCCGGTAGTTATCACACAATCGCTTCTTACATAGATTTGTGTGAGAAGCAAATCGGCAAGAAGGAGCTGCTGCCGATAGAGGATTGTGTGATTGACAAACTTAACGGCTACTACTTACGTGGTACGCTGAAAATGATTGTCGCCAAAGAGAATGGCGAATTTATTACTAACTAAAAACATAACTCGTTATGATTGAATTGAACAAGACACAAGTACCAACAACCCCCGCCGAAGATATTAATCCGGCGTACACAAACTGGCGTAACGGCAAGTGCGTAAGCATTAACGAGGGGTCACATATCACTTATTTTGTAGGTCACGAATCTGAGCCTACTGTTGATGAAGAAGGTAAGGAGTGCATGATTACACTCGCTTTCCCTATCCGTGTAGCTAAGCCCGTTACTCGCGACGCTGCTATCAATGCCGCCGAAATGGCGGCTTACAACCTGACTACGGCTATGGAGGTCGCCAGTTTTACGGCTTCGATGGCTCGAAAATTCAGAGAAAATGCCGACGACGCAGAGGTCAAAGCCCACGACGAATTTATCGCGTGGGTTAAGGACGAACTGACCGAAATCGGAGTATAATTTTTGCCGAAATCGCGAATTTTCCAGAGGGCGAGCGGGGTAATCGGCGGGGAATCAGCGGGTTGGCGATTTTGGGAGCGGAAATAATCCAGGGTGTTTGACGCGCGACCCCCGCCCGCCCTAAGAAGCGGTCTCGACGCAACCCGAAAATCGGTAGCGGTATATGCACGAGAATAGCCGCTTGAAAAAAATACTACGAAAATTCGTATTTTGTGGGCGAAAAATTTGGTTACTACGAAAATTCGTAGTAAATTTGTGATGTCAAATTAAACAAGTGATTATCATGAAGAAACGTAAAGAACAGATTAAGCTATCGGAGAAGGAGGAAGAGCTGATCAGAGCCATCCGCAACTATCGCCGAAGCTTCCCGAACGGCTATCCGCAGCTTCTCTACTACATTCAGCAACTCGTAGACGAACTCACCGACCTCCCGGCTCAGGATTAATCAAACGAAATCACCGGCTCCCCACTCCCCTCTCCGGGGAGCCGGCTTAAACTCAAGAATTATGGAAACAGTTATTCAGCAGAATACAGTCATTACTGACGTTAAGCAGAAGATGGCCGACATCCTTATCGCTATTTCTTGGCGGGAGGTGGCCAGAACTTATTTCGGTAAGTCGAGCTCGTGGCTATATCACAAGCTCGACGGCATCGACGGTAACGGCGGATGCGGGGGCTTCACCCCCGAAGAAGCGCAGCAGCTAAAGGGCGCTCTCTGCGATCTCTCCGACCGTATTCGCCGCGCAGCCAATGCTATTTAAATAAGCCTTGTTTAATTTGACAACGTCCGCGCAAGGCCGGGCACCTGGACCCGCGACGCTCCCGCGCTCGCGGGTTCCGTTTATCTTAGCGGCAGCTAATGGGCGTAGCCGGCACGATAGAGGCAGTTGCATAAGGATAGGCAATCGTTAAATAATTCTAAAAACGACTATTTTGGCCCCGACGCCTATTCAAAAATTATCCGCCATCTATTGTAAATGTTTATAATTTGTATTAATTTTGCGACGCTAACAAACTTTAGAATGGTTAAAAACCGTCTCCGTTCAAGCTCGGTTAATGCTTGGAATTCTCAGGGGAATGAGTCCCCGATATAGAGGCGAGTCACGTCGCACTCGCTCGACATATAGATAGCCCACACAACGGCTGCTTTCCGAAATTTATTTTCCGCGCTCGGAGACGAACGCCGTTCTTGAATTTGTTAGCAACGGAAGGCAGCCGTTTATATTTCTGCCATGCTAACAAATTCAAGAAGCATGAAAGCTTTAATTTCCTCTGCTCGAGGTCTGAGGACTTCGGCAGCAAAGAGCGCAGCATCTATGCTGCATCTAACGAGGAAGCTGTCAGTGGCAGCAACCGTAGTGTTAACCCCGTGGGCCACCATCGCCATGATGAACGAATCTGCATCACTCGCTCTGGTAGTCGTTGCCTTTAGCTGTCTGCTATTGGCCGCGCTGCTCCCCAATCAGGAAGGAGGTGAGTTATGAAGACCAACGCCTTCACCATTCAGTGCGAACTCTACGACGAGAAGCCCGAACAGCTAACTCTTACCGCTGAACATTTCAGCGAGGGCGCGTCGGAAGGTTGGATTACCTTCGAGCCTGCCAGCTGCGCCTACCTGATTGACGGGCTGGAACCCGGCGGACCGGTAACCGGCCGGCAACACACAGCCACCATCGAGCGCAAGCTTCACAGTTTGCAAGCCGTAACGCTTCGCAGTGGCTGCATCTCGCTCAGGTACGAAATCGCCGGAGCGATGCAAGGGTTCATCGAGTTCTACTCCGCCGCCGACTATTGCCGGTTCCGTGCTCTGATGCTCTCTATGCTGGAGCGCTACAACATTCCGAAGCTTCCGGAATAGCGCGCTCACTCACCAAACAATACGTCTCACTCTTGAATCTTGCAACCATGTGGATTATACCTGACTTCGGATTCCCACTTAACTTAATTATCACTGTTATTATCGCAGCGATATTAATTGGCGACTGGCGACAGCGATATCACAAGAAGCGTCCGAAAAATAATGCCGTGTTCTCGGCTCCGGAGCTTAGCGACGATAAACGGGCAGCACTCCAGCGCATAGTTGATATGCACAACGGCTATACCGTAGAAGCATGGAAAGCAGACACTGACGATCCAGAAATGATAAATCTTCTGGATAATCTGCCTATTGGCTACCGTGCTGAAGTAAGACAGGAAACATACTTGCTATACGCTTATATCGATGGCAAGAAAGTAGGAATGATCATAGGAGCCATAGACAGCCCGCTGCCAGACCTGATGAATGAGCACGACCAAAAAGTAGATGTCTATTTCATTGGACGCAGTCATGGTCTCGACAAAATTGGATTAGCAATAGGCTGTTTCGCCGGGTTCTACAAAGCACCGGGCGTTCCACCTACCGGGCCGAATCTTGTAGAGTGGGCCGAAAATAATATTGATTGGTGAACTTCGAGCATTACCATCACTGAGAGGGCGGATAAAGATATCTTTTTCCGCCCTCTTTTCGTCTTTTAATTACCCATCTTAAATCCTTATCTTCGTCGCGAATCTAAATCAATAACCTATATGAGTGGAATACGCGACACCGCTACCATCACACTTCAAGCCAATGGCACTCAAGCAAAGCAGATGCTGAGTATCCTCCAGGATCGAGCTAAGGCTGCAGCTGAAGAAGTGGCCCGACTCCAGAAGGCGATGGCCTCTCCGGCGGAAATTGAAAAAGCGAAAAAGAATCTGCGCGACTGCAAGCAGCTTCTGGATAATATGCAGTCGGCAGCCAATGGGGTTGACCGTGCGATGAAGAATCTGGAGACTGCCACCCCTAAAGAACTGCGCAAGACTTTAAAGGAGCTAAACCGAGAGTTCAATAATACTCAGCAAGGCACCGAGCAATATCATAAACTCGCTGAACAGATTCGCGTGGTAAAGGATCGGCTGGCCGAGGTTAAGGAAGAGCTTAACGGGCAAAAATCAATCTGGCAAAAAGGATTTTCGTTTGTCAAGGATTGGCAAACGATGATCGTTAATTTCGCTTCCGGATTCGGCTCCTTTAAGGATTCCTTAGAGGGTTACGTCGATGAATACGCCTCGATGCAGCAGGAGATGGCGAACGTCCGGAAGTTTACCGGCATGACGGAGGAACAAGTAGACCAGCTGAATGAGGAGTTCAAGAAGATGGACACCCGCACCTCTCGCGAGGAGCTGAACCGACTCGCTCAGGAGGCCGGTCGTTTGGGTAAGCAGTCATCCGAGGATGTGCTTGGGTTCGTCCGTGCTGCCGATAAGATTAACGTTGCTCTGGATGATCTTGGTGCCGGCGCCACCCTGACGCTCTCTAAGCTGACCGGTATCTTTGGCGATGAAGCCCGCTATGGCACTGAGGAATCCCTGCTGAAGGTTGGTTCGGTTATCAATGAGTTGTCGCAGAACTGTTCGGCGTCGGCTCCCTACCTGGCGGAGTTCGCCTCCCGTATGGGTGGCGTCGGTGCTCAGGCCGGCATGACCATCCAGCAGATTATGGGCTTCGGCGCCGTGCTCGATACGAATGGCCAGAAGGTTGAAGCTGCAGCCACCGCCCTCTCGCAGGTGATTGTCCGTCTCTACAAAGATCCGGAGAAGTATGCCAAGGTGGCCGGGCTTAACGTCAAGGAGTTCGCGAAGTTGGTTCGCGAAGATGCTAACGCCGCATTAATCCAGCTGCTGGAGACGCTCCAGTCGGCCGGCGGTATGGATGTACTTTCGCCTATGTTCGCCGACATGGGCGAGACCGGCTCGCGCGCCATCCAAACTTTGGCCACCCTCGCTCAGAACATCGACGCGGTCAAGTCGCAGCAGGAAGCCGCCAATGTAGCCTTCGCCGAGGGCGTCTCTGTAACCAACGAGGCTGCCATCCAGAACGGAACCGCCGAGGCAACACTGGAAAAGTTGAAGCAGGATGTAGCCGAACTCCGCATCGAGCTCGGCAAAAAGCTCTACCCAATAATCATCTACATCTACAAGTCGACGCTCGCCTTAGCTGAAGCTACCAAGACCACTATCAGCTTTGTTGTTAAGCATCGCGCAGCCATCATCTCCTTAGCTGCAGCCATCGCCGGCTACAAGATAGCGGTTAACGCTTCGCTGCTAATAGAAAAGGCTCATAACGCCATCAAGGCTATCAAGATCGCTCTGGATAAAGCGGAGACTCTGGCGGTAAGTAAACTGTCGGTGGTTACCGATGGCCTACGTCTGGTTTACTACAAGCTGACCGGCCAGACAGCGAAGGCGATGGTAGCGCAGAAAGCGTTCTCCGCCGCTATGTCCGCCACTCCTTGGGGCGCTATCCTGACGGCCATCTCTGCTGCTATCGTGGCGTTTAAATTATTCGATAATCAAGTCGAAGACTCCACAAAGAAAGAGGACGCACTTTCTCAGGCCAAAGTAGATGCTACCGTCAAGCTTAAAGAGGAACAGTGGCAGCTCGAGGAGAACATCAAGAAGATTAAGAACTTCAATGGCACCAAGGAACAGGAGAAAACATTAATCAACCAACTGAATAGTAAGTATGGTCCAATCTTGGGTACTTACAAAACTCTCGAGGAATGGTATAGAACTCTAATTACCCGCGGGAATGAATACTGTACGACTCTCCAACAGCAGGTCATTATGGAGGGCAAGCTTGAGCAGGCTCGACAATTAATCGCAAAGGCAGCTCAAGCTCGCGTTGATGGACAAACCTATAACTATAAAAACGGCGACATTCTCGGTGAATGGCTCTCTCATAATATTGACGAAGCAAGATATGGTATTCTTGGGCTTGGCGCCGATTTCTGGTCATGGGATGATATTGTACAGAAGCAAGCCAAGGAACATTTTGAGCAGAAAGAGCAGGAGGCTGTGGAGTATGAGAAGCGCGCTGAGCAGCTGCGCAGAGAGGCTGCCGAAGATGCTAAGAAAATAGCCGCTGAAGCACCGCAAGTTGAGATTGATAATTCTGTTCTTCCCTCCGGTGACGGCGGTCCATCGGCTCCCTATGTCTCTCAAAAGCAGATTGAAAAGGATGCCAAGAAGCGCGCACTGGCGGAGAAGCAAGCTTTGGCGAAAGCGAAGAAGGAGTATCTTAACTCCATGGATAGCGCCAAGGGCAATTATGAAGCTGATTCCGCGGGGAACACCTTCAGCTACGGCACCGGCCTCAAAAGTTACGAGGAGTACCTCGCAGAAAAAGACCGTCTCGATCTGAAATACGTTCAGGACCGTATCGACATCTATAAATCGCTCTACGATGGCGAATCCGAGACTGATAAGAAGTTACTTCTGATGTACGACGAGGATTACCAGAAGTTACTTCTGAAGCAGGCTGAGCTCCTGCAAAAGCAGTCCGAAGCATCGTCCAAACGTAGCATCGAGGACCTCAAGAAAGAGTATGAATCGGTAAAAGCGAAGATGGAGGTACGAATGGGCGACCCTGACTCTGAGGAGTATGGGGACGCTGCCGCACAGGCTGAAGCTCTCTATGAGCTGAAGATTCAATATCTTCAGAACTACCGCGATAGCTATAAAGAAGGGTCTAAGGAGTGGTTGGCCTACGAACGCGAAATTGCTGATGCCGAGCAGGAACATATGTTGTCTCTCCGTAAAGCTTATCAGCAGAAATATGATGCGTTTGCTGAACAATACACTACCAGATCTGCGCAGAAACGTTATGAATCTGAGAAAGCCGTGGTAGAGCTGCTCTATAAGCAGAAAATGATCACCGAAGAGGAATATCAAATCTGGCTCGCGAACCTCCGCAAGCAGTATCAGCAGGATGTCGATGCAGTCGACAACAATAAGAAGTCGGCAAAGAACACCATTAGCGGCCCCGGCGGCGATATCGACATCCGCTCAAGTTCCAAGAAGGCGTCCGACCGTAAGGCTGAACTCGATAAGAAACTTAAAGAGGCGAAAGACGAGTTAGAAAAGCGGAAGACTGAAGGTAGTATCTCTGACGACGACTATCAAAGCGGGCTCTCCAACATCACCGACGCCTACGAAAAAGAACTATTTGACCCGGTGCGCTCGATGCTCGACGACCAAACCCGCCAGCTCTTTGACTGTGGCGAGGCGTGGGGCAGCTTCTTCAAAAAAATTAGCGATGGCGGGATATCCTTTGAGGATGTTGCCGATATCGCCAAGGCTTCATTCGCGGTAATGTCTTCCGCGTTAGAGACCTACTCCCAGTTCGTTGAAGCGCAGTGTGAAATCGACGTAGCGAACTCTGAAGCTCGCTATGACCGCGAAATCGAGCTGGCCGAAGGAAACAGTTACAAGACCCAGAAACTCGAGAAAGAGAAGGAGAAGGAAACCCAAAAGATAAAGGCTGAAGCTTCGAGAAAGGAATTCCAAATCAAGGTAATTGAAGCTGTCGCACAGACTGCGACTAATGTTCTGATGGCTTATGCCGCCGGTCTGGAAGCCGGATTTCCGACAGCTTTATGGCTTGCTCCTACATTGGCAGCTATGGCGGGAGCGCAAGGCCTCGTTCAGGTTGCATTGTTGAAGAAGCAACAGCAGGCAGCCGAAGCCTCCGGCTATGCCGAGGGTGGTTTCACTAAACCTGGCGGAAAGTATGAACCTGCCGGAATCGTTCACGCCGGAGAGTGGGTAGCTTCGCAAGAGCTGGTCAACAACCCCGCCACTCGCCCGATGATCGAGGCGCTTGACTATGCGCAGCGCACCAACAGAATCGGCTCGCTCAGCGCGGCAGATGTTTCGCAGTCGATAACCGCTCCGATTGCGCTGGCTCGCGCGTCGGAGTCTGACAACGGCGCGGCCATTATGGCAGCAGCTGCAGCTCAGAGTGCAAGGGCTATCGACGCGCTGAACACTCGTCTCTCCGAACCGTTCGTAACCGTGGCCACCGTCTCCGGCGACCAGGGTATTAATAAGGCTCAGGAGGACTACGCCCGCCTTCTGCGCAACAAATCTTCTAAACTGTCTAAATCCAAGTCTTAATGGAAATTTATGTTGACGGCAAACGAGCGCTGCTGAAAAGCGGCGACTCATTTGAGTATATCGCCGAGAACAGGCTATTCGGTGGGAGCGACGGATATACGCTATCCGTTACGTTCCCTCTGCGTGAGTGCCCGGAGAACCTGGCCATCTTTGGCCGAATCAACCGTATGGATGTGGTCGCGTCTAAGGTCATCTTCGATGCGGAAATCCGCGAACGCGACTTCACGATCTACGGCGCACTCACCATCACAGAAATCAACGAAACCGAAGTAAAAACGCAGTTCCTTGAGGGGCGCAGCGCCCAAAACTTCGACACTACGTTTGATGATATCTATATCGACGAGCTGGACCTTGGACAGCCAAAAATGTATAATTCACTATCCGACATTCCTCCTGCAGATGCTTGGTATCAGGGGGTTGTAGACCTGAGTTACGTCGCTCTCCCGTGGTGGGGTGACGGCTGTACCAACTTCATCCAAAATGGAGCTACGTATGACAGCAATACCGGCGTATATAGCTGGGATGAGAACTGTACCGGTCTATCCTGGCAGCCTTACCTGATATTCATCGCCAAGCAAATCTGCAAGGCATATACCGTCGAGTATGACTTCGACTTCTCAGAATGGGAAGCCCACGACACGTTTAAGTATCTGCTAATTTGCAATTCTCTCCCGTATGCTTGGGAGACCTCGGCTTTTACAAAAGTCCTTCCTCATTGGACGATTTCAGAGTTTTTTGAGAACCTGGAACCACTACTTAGAGGGCAGTTTGACATCGACCATAAGGCCAAGAAGGTTACATTTTCCTTTTACGATAACATCGCGAAGGAGACAGCCCCGGTAATGTTGGAAAATGTAGTTGATGAATATCAAGCTGATATAACCGTCGAAGACCCGACGTGCGATTATCTGCTGAGCAAAAACATCGTGTACAAAGACCAGGATTACGATGATTGGAAATACCTCTCTTGCAGCAAGGCTCTCAAGAATGGGAAACTGCCATATATAAGCACCGTCAAGCTGGACACTATGGAGGAGATGATTAAGTATTTCATCCCCTACAATGAATACACGGTTATTGGGGCGCACCTCCCCAACTCTCCAAGTGCCCTGGTCTACGTTAAAGAAGTGGATGCGTACTTCATGCTGCGCGTTACGAGAGTCAAAGCTATCGTTAAGCGCACAGATAATAACCAGAACATCGAAGTAGGCGCGCGTGCTTACACGTACAAATATAAGATTCAGCCTCTAAATCTGCTCGGAGGGTATATCGTGGATGATAGCGACGATGCGGAAGATCAAGAGATTGAACTTATCCCTGTTCATATTGACGAGACGGACGATGAGCATGGGCGCTGTATGTTCTTGTCTTACTCTTCCTATGATGAAGAGAATGAGGATATCCAAACGCAGCTCAAAGCCTACGATGATACGAATATTGATGAGTACGTAGTTAACCCCGTCGACACAGAGGAAGCCCGAAGATTCCTTAAAGCGGTGGATGACGAGGAAAACACAGAGTATTACGATACCATCTATTTCGGCTTTTGGAATGGGATCTGCCCCTACGTCCCTGAAGGGAAGCTCCCTTACCCTGTAGTCGAGAACGTTATCATTAACGATGATAGGAGCTATCACGTTCTGCAGTTTGATTGCCGCCTAAACAGCTCTCTTCATCCATATTTGCAGAACGCCTATAAGGTTGACCCGCAGCGGAAGTCTACCATCAAGTTCCTCTCCAACAAAATCCCGAACCCGAGGGCGGTGTTCTATATCCACGGCAAGAGATACATCTGCGAAAAATTAA
>CAZKYD010000065.1:0-14279 GCA_964556875.1 uncultured Alistipes sp. | reverse complement strand
TGCGCAAAGCCTCTCGCGAAGCTGCCAAGAGCGCTGCCCGCGATTACAAGAAAACGGACAAAAAGCCACGCAAAGCCGCCGGCAAGCGCGCTACATCTCGCCCGGCCGAGGCGCCAACCCCCTCCCCCATCGACCGTCCCGTCAAATAAGCCACGCCTATCTTGATGCAAATGCCGACAACCGCATTCCAATATCATTCAGTGCTGACCGGAATAATTCTTCTTCAGAAGCAGTAAATGAAGCCTGCTTACCATTAACAGTTTGCCCTTTTACCCTTTGGTAAAGCCATTGACGAGTTTTACCAAAATACGTACGAGCTATATATGCTAAATTTATTACTTCTGAAAGATCACCCATTTGCTGATATATAGTATATTGCTCTATACTTTTCTCAACAGTTTTCAGACGTTGATCTGCACTATTAAGCAAAAAGTTAACAGCTTCATTTAATTCCGCCAATTTCCCTTCAGCTTTTGCTTTTTGAGTAATTTCCTTTAGATAAGCAAAAGCATCAGGATTATTCTCGGCTTCCATTTGTTGCCATTTAGAGATGCGTTCTTTCATATTTGTACAATTTAATTTGAGTAATATATCACAAAAGCCATCACTTTTGCTTTCTAATTTCTTCAATAAGCTTCTCCAACGTTTGCTTACGTTGGAGTAGATCATCTAAATGATGTTCTTGCTCTCTGGTTAGCTTAAATCCTTGTTGAAGTATATAAGCTATCTTTTCTAACTCCATTTTGACAGCGAGCAATTCTCCCGCCCAATATTGAAGTAATTGTTGTTTATCAATCATGCGTGGTATCGCTTTTGAATTACAACGCAAAGATAATACACTTTTGTATATTAAACAAATTTTTCTTGATTTTGTTCAGCGCTAGAGCAGGGAGGGCGAAGATAGGGAGGTGATGAGGTCTATCAAAATAGATTAAGGGCTCTAAATCGTTGATTTAGAGCCCTTAATGATGTCGGGGTGACTGGATTCGAACCAGCGACCACCTGGTCCCAAACCAGGTGCGCTACCGGACTGCGCTACGCCCCGAAATGCTTTTGCAGCCCCTTATGGGGTCAAAAGCACTGCAAAGTTACCGTTTTTTCTGCTATCTGCAAAATTTTACGGCAGAATTAATGCAAAAGCGGCTTGATGAGCTTATTATCGAACTCGGTTAAGCCACAATTCGATATCGGAAGTGTTTGATTCAGGTCGTTGAGATATACCGCCGGAGCCGGATTGTAACGCGAAGAGACAACCGAAAGAGAATCCACAACACGCTGCGATTCAACCCCTGCCAGTTGCATCACCGTAGGGAAAAGCGACTTCTGTGGCGAAATGCGCTTGGAACCATTGCGTTGCAATGCCTCAGCCATTTCAGGGCTTTGCTGCTGCAAGGTGGGCGACAGCCATACAAAAGTGGCTTGATGTATCTGATAATATGTTGGGACCGGCGAGGCATGGAGGAAACGATTGCGAGCATCGTCAAAGATATCCTCCCCATGGTCAGAGGCATACAGCAACGCCGTACGGGTGTCTGACTGCTTCTGCAAACGGTCGATCAACGAATAGAGCACATAGTCGGTATACGTAATCGAGTTGTCATACGCATTGATAAGTGCATCGCGATTATCCGCATTCGCATCAATAACATCATCAGGCAAGAAATGAGCGAACCGACGGGGATAACGATCATAATAGCGAAAATGCGAGCCGTAGGTGTGAACTACGATCAACTGTTTGCGATGGGATTTATCTGCAATCAGCTTATCTATAGGTTCAAACACAGCCTCATCGCCGCGAACGGCACCGTCAGCTGAACAAACGTAAATTGTAGAATCAGCCTCGTTGCCAAAATGCTCCGTAAACGAGCGATTTGGCACCTGATTCGAGACAAACGCCGTAAAGAAGCCCGCCTCACGGAAAGCCGTCAATACGCTCTTATAATAAGCTATCGAATCGAATTCCTCAGCCGAGGCAAAGCTCATCAACATCGGCACACTCTTATGCGTAGTGTTCGACTCCGAAATCGACTTACGGAAGAATGTCAACCCCTCAACCTTTGAGAGCAACGGGTTTGTAGGACGTTCATACCCTCCCAATTGCCAGTTATCGCCACGCGAAGTTTCGCCAATCACAAACAGATATATTTCGCGTTGGTCAGCGTCGTGTGTGCCGACAGCATTATAATGGAAATCGGCGGCAAGTTCATCATGATGATTAGTCTCATTATAGCGATGGCAAGCCTCGATCATATTCGATATAGCATTCACTGGGAAGGTCTCGTGGCGGAAACTATAGTTCGGCACAAAAATAAATGTCAGAGCCGTCAGAATAACGCCTACAACGGTTAAGCCACCACCGACTTTCACCATTTTGCGGCGGAATCCGGCCGGAGCTTCCTGCTTCTTAATCGTAGCACAGATGCCCCAAACAATCGGCGGAATATACAGCACAATCACAACCGACATCGCATTGACCATATTAGCCAAAAGCTCTGTAGCCTCAGAGACATTTGTGGTCACTACATTTAGGAACATATCCACAGCGATGACCGATCCGCCATAAAGGTAGAGCAATACAATCTGGAATGCTGCAAAGAACATGAAAAAGATCATGAACAGAGCCGTCACACCGGTTTTGCGCCACAGTCCCATCAGCAGACAGAATATTCCGAATGGCAACACGATGTTAACCAACGCACTCAGCGTAGATACCGGGTCGTTCACGCTCAGCACAATATTCGGCACGATTAGCGGCAAGGGTATCCAGATAGCAAGCCAACGAACATCGCCGAAAAAACGTTTCAGCGATGCTACCGTCTTCTGTTTTAACTCTGATAAAATATGTATCACAACTATTATTTGCTTAATTTACAAGTTCTTATTCTAACCTCTATATCAGCCATTGCTTAGAAAGCCTCGTTGATGCCTACGCTAACCGATTTGGAATGTTTGCCCAAGCCGACATCTAAGCGGACATTTACGCGATTCTTGAATTCCCAGCGATAGCCCACGCCACAAGTGGGCAACAACGTAGACCATTTAACCTGGCTCGGACGGCTGAAAACCGTTCCAACTCCACCCCAAACAACGATGCCGTTGCGTCGCCACACGTGCTGGCGGAGTTCCACAACAATATCTGCCTCATTCTTATCGCGATAACGACCTTCATAATAGCCTCTTACGGCATTACCTTCATCGAGCGTCGGGAGCATACCCCATGGCACATCTCCATAAGCCGCCGCCCCATGCAAGCGAAAAGCCATTATGCCGGAATCCCAAAACTTATGATAAAACATCGCCGAGAGCTCTGTCATCGAGAAGGCATGGTCGTTTCCCATAAACTTCGGGAAGAATTTCTGATGAAAACCGATATAATAGCCACGAGAAGCATTCGTCGATAGGTCGCGAGTGTCAACCGACCCGACTATACCAAGTCCATAGTTGAACAAGCGCATATCCTGCCCTTCCCAAAGTTCAGGGCGCTCGGTTTTGGTTCCTTTCTGATATTTAAAATTTGCCGACGGGCCAAGGAATATGCTGTGAGGTAACTTCCAGAGAAATTGCGCGGTAAAGACCGACTCCAGCAGCGTATAATCGCTTTCGTTATCCGAATTCGACTGATTTTGATAACCGAGGCCCCAAAATTTCAGCGGGAAATGGCAGAAGTTGGCATTATAAATAATGCGCATCTTATCCTCGGGGAAAATATGATTACCCTTTATTCCAACATTATAAAATCCGGTCAGCGAGCCCTCAACAAACAGCGAAATGTCGCTACGCGGCGTCAGCGAATCATGACGAGAGCTGTAGATACCCGACACTATCGCAGCCAGTTCGACCGACGTTGCATCCGAATAGCTCGGCCCGCCAATTACCGACCAGTCGAATTTCTTATCCGGCTTCTCCGTGTTGCTCTCATTAAAATATGCAATCACCTTCTGGATGATATTACGATGGGGGACACTACAGCTATCCGCCAAGAGTTCTTCCCCCTTGGATATCAAGCCTATGGCCGTAATCAGTATTGTAACAAGAATTGGTCTTAACAAACCCTGTAACTTCATGCAGATAATGATTGCTTACTTCTAATTTCTCGGCAAAGTTACGAATTTAACCTTCAATAACCAAATTCAGTCTGTTTGCCAACAGCATATTAAGCCCATATTTGATATATTTTGCGTAATTTTGCGCCCGAAAAGATAACAATAGAGATATATCGGATAACTTCGAAACTAATTATTGCTGTTTCGACATCAAAGAAATTTTTCCTATAGGAGACAATCGTGATGATTAAACCTGAACTGAAAGGCCACTTAGCTATGTTAAGTGCCAATTCTATGTGGGGATTAATGTCGCCCGTTGCCAAACTGGTAATGAGTGCCGGAATTGTAACCCCGCTTTTAATGACTAACTTTAGAATCTTCGGAGCTGCCGCTCTGTTTTGGATACTTTCTCTGTTTACGCAGAAAGAGCATGTGCCTGTCGGCGACCTCTTGCGCCTCGCCGGTGCAGCCGCATTGGGTATTCTGATTAACCAGGGTAGCTTTATTTTCGGTGTCGGACTTTCCTCACCGGGCGAAGCCTCGATTATCACTACTACTATGCCAATGTGGGTGATGGTGCTCGCTTTTGTTATCCTGCGCGAACCGATTACCCTCAAGAAAGCAGGTGGCATACTATTAGGCGCATCCGGAGCACTAATCTTAGTGATGAGCAGCTCCTCCACCAACGCCGGAAAGGGCGCGAATCCGATGCTCGGCGACCTCTTGGTTTTGATTGCACAACTCAGCTATGCCCTTTATTTGACGCTCTACCGCAATTTCATCCGCAAATATTCATTAGTAACGATGATGAAATGGATGTTTACCTTTGCGGCCATTATCCTCATCCCATTCTCTGCGCCATCAATTGCGTCGCTTCACTGGAACTTGATAACCCCGGAGAACATCGCCGGAATAGCATACGTAGTGATCTGCGGCACATTTATCTCCTATATCTGCATCATGATTGGTCAGCAAAATCTGCGTCCAACACTGGTCGGGATGTACAATTACGTACAACCAATCGTAGCCTCGCTGGTAGGCGTTTACCTTGGCCTTGACCGTTTTACACCACTCAAGATTTTCGCCGTAATCCTAATTTTCTCCGGCGTCTACCTGGTAGCCATCTCGAAAGCCAAAAAGGAGGGATAGCTCGCTGATAAGATGATATCAGTATCAGTTTATAAGATTATAAGGTAATAACATCATAAGACTGGAGAGGCATAAGAGTTCAATTTAGACTCTTATGCCTCTCCAAATTATATTAGAGAACTTACTCTTTAATCAATGATTCTGCTAAACATTCGTAGCTTATCAATATTTATGGTCTTCGGCTGATAACTCCTCAGGGGTTAAGCGCGGAGAGGTCATCTTATACCAAACGTAAGCGATATAAGCTAATACAAATGGGAGAAGAACCGTAACCCAGGTCATAGTGGTCAGTGTAAACTCCGACGACGATGCATTCTCAATTGTCAGCGAGCTTTCGGGATGAGTAAACGAGGGCAAGAACGCCGTATTGTTATACCCACTCAGGCAGAACAGCGTAGTTACTGCTACTACCACACCTACAGTTGTCCACCAGAAAGCCTGACGAGAAAATCTCGAGTCAAAGCTACCGCGAAGCACTCCGTAAAGCACTAACAGCACCCCAACCAGGAAGGCAACCCCAAGCCAGGGCAGTTCGATAAGATTAAAGAAGTATTTATTATCAACAGCTACCACCGAGCCATCCTCCATCGTTGTATAACCTTGAGCCATAAATAATGCTCCCAGGAATGCGAGGAAGAACACTACGAAGATTACACCGTTGACCAACATCTGCTTACGCATTTTCTTGGCAAAGGCCTCATCATCGGCGGTCTTTAAGCTCATCGAGAAGAACATTGCAGCTACCGTGCGAGCCAGGAAAAAGACTGCAAAGCCAAGCAGTAGGTTGTTCAAGCGGAAAATCTGCTCGAAGCCATGGCTATCATTCCACACCGAAATTACCGGACTGCCACTATCCAAAATGCTATGACGCGACACTTCGAAATCTGCGCCGAAGAACTGCATACCTACAGCGCAGCCCAACAATACACAGCCGAAGAAGCCATTAATCCAAAGGAAGGTATCATAGACTTTCGTGCCGAACAAGTTAGCCTGTTTTGAGCGAAATTCATAACTGAAAGCCTGCAGCACAAAGCTCAGCAGAATCAGCACCCAAAGCCAATAGGCACCGCCAAAACTTGTAGAATAATAGAGCGGAAACGAAGCAAAGAAAGCTCCGCCAAAGGTTACCAACGTTGTAAACGTCAGTTCCCATTTACGCCCGAGAGCATTTACCATCAACGATTTCTGCCCCTCGTTTGAGGTGCAGGACAGCATCGTTTGTCCTCCCTGCACAAAAAGCAGGAACACCAGGAGGCCGCCAAGCAGAGAGATGACAAACCACCAATATATCTGTAAAGCTTCCACAATTTCAAGTTTTAAGAGTTAAGAATATCGCGCTTCGTTGCTTTCGCAATTTCACGACACATTATAGACACTTCTGCAGCTATCAGGCCGGCAAACACTACTACGAAGAGCCAGAATGTAAACTGCACTGAGCTGGCAGGGATAGCGCTCACGGCGGCACGAGTGGGGAGCATCCCCTCTATTACCCAAGGCTGACGTCCCATTTCGGCTACAATCCAGCCCGACTCACTTGCTATCCATACGATAGGAATAGTCAGCAATCCGAAGAATATCATCCATTTATTTTCGAGATACTTCGGCTTACGATAGCTGAAGAACATCACGACTGCAAAGAACAACAGCAGATAGCCACCCGCCATAACCATGATGCGGAAAGCATAGAACGTTAGCCCTACAGGAGGCACTGCATCGTCGGGCGAATCGAGATAACCATACCCGAAATATTCGAAATCGGCTTTCAGCGCCTCTTCGGCTGATGCCATTCCGACCTCATCCTTAGCTGCCGAGGCTGCATCGTAGAGGCGGAGCGCTTCTTGAGCGCGCTTACCGGCGGCAATTCTATCGGCATAGCTTACCGTATTGATAAACTCACCGTTCTCACCGATTTCACACCCATCAATAATATCATTGATACCGGGCACAAAGGCATCCATTTGATGCTTGGCTAAAATCGACAGCCCCTTCGGGATAGAAATCTCGAACAACATCGGGTCGCTATCATCGGTGCGCTCTTTCGAAGGATTTAAGATGCCGAATCCGACCAGCGATTGGCCGTTATGACCATCATAAAGGCCTTCCATAGCGGCAAGCTTCATAGGCTGAACCCTTGATACTTCAACAGCCGAACCGTCGCCGGTCCACATTGTCAACACAATGCCTGCCAAGCCTACCCATGAGGCAACCTTCATCGAATCCTTGGCGAACTCAACATTGCTCTTCTTAAACAAGAACCAGCAACTTACGCCAACAACAAACACACCGCCGAGCACCCAGCCGCTCATAATCGTATGAGCAATCTTGTTTAACGCTACCGGCGAGAAGGCAACATCGCTAAACGACACCATCACATTACGCATCTGCGCGGGGTCGAACTCCATTCCTACCGGATATTGCATCCACGAGTTAGCAACTAAAATCCAGTAAGCCGACAAGCAAACGCCCAGCGCCGTCAGCCACGAGGCTGCCAAATGGAATTTCGGGCTTACCCTATTCCATCCGAAGAACATTACGGCGATAAATGTTGACTCCAGGAAGAACGCTGCGATACCCTCAATAGCCAATGGGGCTCCGAAAATATCACCGACAAACCAGGAATAGTTCGACCAGTTCGTTCCGAACTCAAACTCAAGGATAATACCCGTGGCCACACCGCAGGCAAAGTTGATGCCGAACATCAGCATCCAGAACTTGGTTAGCTTTTTCCATCTTTCAGCTTTCGTCTTCAGATAGATGCTTTCCATAATGGCGACTATCAACGAAAGCCCAATTGTCAATGGGACAAAGAGCCAATGGACAATCGCCGTCAGCGCAAACTGGCCTCTTGACCAGTCAACAGTACTAAGCAAATCATTCATTTGGTAACAGACTTAAAGATTTATAATTATTTATAGGATTATCAGGGTCGAGGTGAATAGAGTTTTTTTTGAAGGGGGATGAGATTTAAGGGTTAGCGGTCAGCGAACTCCTTACCGCTTGAGCTCGGTCGGCATCATTGTCATACTCCGTAGCCAGCTTATCCGGGAAAAAGAAAATCTTGAAAATCAAGAACATTATCGCCAGCTTTATCAATATAATTGCCCATAGTTTTCGCCCCACCGTCATCTCGCGAAAACCGCCTATATATAGGTCGGCTACACGGCGGAAAAATCCGTCGCGTCGAGGGGCTGATGAGGGGTTAGATAGAGATGAACACATATTAAATAATCGTAGCTTAATGTTGCACGGAATGAATTTTCAGAGTACCTTTGTAGGCTAATCCGAGTTTCGGTGGCAAATTTAACAAAAATTCGATTAACTTCATAAAAAAAACAAAAGAATATGGCAAGCTGGTTTGAATGCAAAGTCCGCTATGATAAAATGCAAGAGAATGGTGCAGTAAAGAAAGTTACCGACACATTCCTTGCCGACTCCCTCTCAATTACCGAAGCAGTAGCTCGCATCACTAAGGAACAAGCCCCCTTCGTATCAGGCGACTTCGTAGTGTCATCTGCAAAGAGCACCAAAATCGCTGAAATCTTCCGCGATGATTCTGCCGACAAATGGTACTTAGTAAAGTGTGCGTTCATCACCATCGATGAAAAGACTGCTGCTGAGAAGAAGTCAGTATCTCTCATCCTCGTTGCAGGCAACAACTTCCGCCACGCGTTCGACAACTTCATGGAAGGCATGAAGGGCACAATGGCTGATTTCGAAATCGTTTCTATCTCAGAGACAGCCTACCTCGACGTTTACAGCGCCGACCTTTCAGGCAAAGCAGACGACAAGAAAGCTGAATAATCCCTCAATTCTCAACCGCGCCTCCCCTATCGGGACGCCAACTAATTAACTTACAAAGGGAAAATGGCTTCCTCCTCTTCAATAACATCTCGACTCGACGCCATCCGCGGGACTATTCCCGCGGGGGTTGAGCTCGTTGCTGTATCGAAATTCCATCCCATCGAAGCGCTGCAAGAAGCCGCTGCCGACGGTCAACGACTCTTCGGCGAAAGCCGTGTGCAAGAGCTGACCACAAAAGTAGCGCAACTCGGTTCTGACCCATATTGCTGGCACTTCATCGGCCATCTACAGACAAATAAAGTGCGCCAGCTGCTGCGTCTGCGCCCCGCATTGATCGAAAGCGTCGACTCAGAGCATCTGCTGACTGCCATCGACAACGAAGCCCTCAAGCAAGGCCTCGTACAGAAAGTGCTGATGCAACTCCATGTAGCTCAAGAAGAAACAAAAACCGGCTTCCTGCCCGAAGAACTTCTCGACTGGTTTCGCGCACGCAAATTCGAGCAACTGCAAGCTACTCACATCTGCGGAGTGATGGGAATGGCCTCTAATACCGACGATCGCCAACGCATCGAAGCCGACTTCCGCGCTATCCGCTCCGTCTTCGATGAAATCCTACGTATATGCCCCGACCTCAGAGGCTTTAATACCGTATCAATGGGTATGAGCGACGATTACCAATTAGCCGTAGAATGCGGATCAACCATGGTTCGCGTCGGATCAGCAATTTTCGGGCCGCGAGAATACTAACGTCCGAGAATTTTTATTACCTTTGCAGAAATTAAGTAAAAAAAGAAGATGACCGACTAAAATCAACAGGTCACAAACTTCTTATCTAATAAACCAATACCTAAAAACCTAACAATGACTAATTCAAAACCTGCAGCAGGTAATGGACGCCTAATCGCAATCGTTGCGATGTTCTTCCTGTTTGCGATGATTTCTTTCGTAACCAATCTTGCTGCCCCTATCGGCACAATATGGAAAAATAATTACGAATGGGCAGGTATGCTCGGAAACATGATGAACTTCCTTGCCTATTTATTTATGGGTATCCCTGCCGGCAACCTTCTTGTAAAAATCGGTTATAAGAAGACAGCCCTCTACGCTATGATCGTTGGTATTATCGGTTTGATTTTCCAGCTGCTTTCAAGCTTCGTAGGCGCTGATGCCGAACTCTTCCAGGTTAACGGACAGCCCGTAATGCTCAACTTCATTATCTACCTGCTCGGCGCATTCATCTGCGGTTTCTGCGTATGTATGCTTAACACCGTTGTTAACCCGATGCTTAACCTTCTCGGTGGCGGCGGTAACAAGGGTAACCAGCTGATCCAGACCGGTGGCGCGCTTAACTCATTGTCAGGTACACTGACCCCGTTGTTCGTAGGCCTGCTTATCGGCACCGTAACCAAGGCTACCAACATTGCCGACGTTACTCCCCTGCTCTACATCGCCATCGGCGTTTTCGTTCTGTCGTTCATTATCATTAGCTTCGTAGCTATCCCCGAACCTCACATGCAGAAAGATGGCGGCGAAAAAATCGTTTACGAACACAGCGCACTTTCATTCCGTCACTGCCTGCTGGGCATCATCGCTATCTTCTTCTATGTAGGTATCGAAGTTGCAATTCCCCAGTTCATGAACTTCTACATCTCTGATAAAGGCGCTAACGGCGCAGGCATCCTCCTGAACGGCGCTGCTATCGGTGGTGCTCTCGCAGCTTGCTACTGGTTACTGATGCTCGTTGGTCGTTTCGCCAGCTCAGCTATCAGCGCAAAAGTTTCAACCCGTGCACAGCTCGTAACCGTATCAACTACCGCTATCGTGCTGGTACTTCTCGCAATCTTCACGCCGAAAACAACCCGCTTCGACGTTCCTAACTTCATCTACGACCCCGTAGAAAAGACCCAGTCAATCCTCGCTCAAGCAGAAGTTCCTCAGGAAGAGATCGCCATGTTCCTTGAAACCAAAGACACCGCTCTTCTCGAGCCCTATGCAACAACCCTCGAAGAAAGCTTCGAACTGACTCCCGACAACATGGTTGAATCAACCGAAGTGCCTTCAGTTCCAGTAAGCGCAATCTTCTTCATCCTCTGCGGTCTTTGCACATCAGTAATGTGGGGCGGCATCTTCAACCTCGCCGTTGAAGGTCTCGGCAAGTACACTGCTAAGGCTTCCGGTCTGTTCATGACCATGGTAGTTGGTGGTGGTGTAATGCCTCTTATCCAAGACTTTATCGCCGGTGCAGTTGGCTACATCGCCAGCTACTGGCTCATTATAGCAATGCTTGCTTACATTCTCTATTATGGTGTTGTTGGTTGCAAGAATGTCAACAAAAACATTCCTGTAGACTAACACTTAACTTTCTAAACTATCCACGCATGGAATGAACTTTTTCATGCGTGGATAATTATAATTATAAACTGATATCTTATGGATAAGTTTATTTTCGACCGCGCTGCCAATACCATTCGTGTTCTTGCAGCCTCAATGGTTGAGAAAGCCAAATCAGGTCATCCCGGTGGTGCAATGGGTGGCGCAGACTTTGTGAATGTACTCTATTCAAAGTACATCGTAACCGATCCCGACAATCCTACATGGATTGCACGCGACCGCTTCTTCCTCGATCCCGGTCATATGTCGCCGATGCTCTACTCTGTATTGGCTCTTACCGGCAAATTCTCTGTTGAGGAATTGCAGCAGCTCCGTCAGTGGGGTAGCGCGTGCCCCGGTCACCCCGAAGTAGACCCGGCTCGCGGCATCGAAAACACCTCAGGCCCGCTGGGTCAAGGTCATACAATGGCCGTAGGTTGTGCCATCGCCGAACGCTTCCTCCAAGCTCGTTTTGGCGACGTTGTTGCGCATAAAACTTACGCCTTCATCTCTGACGGCGGTGTACAGGAAGAAATTTCTCAAGGCGCAGGTCGTATCGCCGGCTATCTCGGCTTGAAGAACCTGATCATGTTCTACGACAGCAACCGCGTGCAGCTCTCTACCATGGTAGATGCCGTTAACCGCGAAGATGTCGCAGCTAAATATCGCGCTTGGAACTGGAACGTGCTCGAAGTTGACGGCTCTGACGCGCTGGCAATTGCCGACGCCATCGAAAAAGCTCAGGCTGAAGAGGAACGCCCGACCCTGATTATCGGTCACACCATTATGGGTAAAGGTTGCGTTACAGCCGACGGCTCTAACTTCGAAAGCCAGTGCTCAACCCACGGTCAGCCCCTCAGCAAGTCAGGTGCCGACTATAATAAGACCCTCGAAAACCTCGGAGCAGATCCCGCAGATCCCTGGAAGATTCCCGCAGAAGTTGCAAAACTCTACGCCGACCGCGAAGCCGAGCTGCGTAAGATTGTTGCCGAACGTCATCAGAAAGAAGCTCAGTGGGCAAAGGAAAATCCCGAACTCGCTCAGCAGCTCCAGGACTACATCGACGGCAAGCTCCCCGAAATCGACTACGAAGCTATCGCACAGAAGCCCAATAGCGCTACTCGTAACGCATCAGCCGTAGTGCTCGGCACTCTCGCTGAGAACGTTAAGAATATGATTGTCTCCTCAGCCGACCTCGCCAATTCAGATAAGACCGACGGCTTCCTCAAGAAGACACATCAGCTCATGAACGGCGACTTCTCAGGCGCATTCCTGCAGGCAGGCGTTGCCGAACTGACCATGGCTGCTATCATGAACGGTATCGCCCTCCACGGTGGCTGTATCGCAGCTTGCGGCACATTCTTCGTATTCTCCGACTACATGAAGCCCGCCGTACGTATGGCAGCCCTCATGGAGCTCCCCGTAAAATACATCTGGACTCACGACGCATTCCGCGTAGGCGAAGACGGCCCGACCCACGAACCCGTTGAGCAAGAAGCTCAAATCCGCTTAATGGAAGAGCTCCGCAACTTCGCAGGCAAGCCCTCAATGCTCGTACTTCGCCCGGCTGACGCTATCGAAACCTCAGTTGCATGGCAGATGGCTATGGAGAACAAGGAGACACCTACCGCCCTTATCCTCTCACGCCAGGACATCAAAGACCTTCCCGCTGCTACCGGCAACCGTTTCCAGGAAGCTCAGGGCGCACGCCAGGGCGGTTACGTTGTAATGGACACTCCTCACCCCAAGGTAGTTCTCGTTGCCAACGGCTCGGAAGTATCGCTTCTCTGCGAAGTTGCTGAAAAGCTTAGCAACGAAGATATCGACTGCCGCGTAGTATCCGTTCCCTCAATCGGCCTGTTCGAAGTTCAGGACGACGAATACCGCAGCAGCGTAATTCCCGCCGGAGTTCCCGTATTCGGCCTTACCGCCGGACTCCCCTCAACCCTCCGCGGCGTTGTCGGCCCCAACGGTAAAGTTTTCGGTCTCGACCACTTCGGCGCATCCGCTCCCTACAAAGTCCTCGATGAAAAGTTCGGCTTCACTGTCGAAAACATAACTGCACAGGTGCTTAAATTCCTCCACCGTAGCTAATCATCCCCCTATAACCCAATATCGGCCAAGGAGAAATTAGTCCTCTTTGGCCGATATTGTGGCCATTTTGGCCACTAGTGAGAAAAATTTCATCATTTTTTTGAAATTTATCGTAAATTTTGCATCTATAACAAAAAAAATCACTAACTTAGCGCGAAAATTCTAGAACAAAACGCTGACGTAAAAGCTGTGGTGTGCAGTTTTGACTTTGCTTTGCTTTAAGAACATAACAAAAAACAAATAAATTATTCTCAACATTTTACTCACTTATGAAAAAGAGTTACCTTTTAGCACTTGGTCTTGCTTTGTGTGCAAGCTCTGCTGTTGCTCAGAATGCTCAGGAAGTAACATATGTTGAAGATGCTTCTCAAGGCTATCTTTTCAACAGCTTCTCTGACAACTGGTTCATCCAAGGTGAAGGTGGTGTTACTGTAGGTTTTACCCCCAGCGACAGCAACCGTAAGTTTGGTGATCGTTTTGCTCCCGCTGCTTCACTCTACGTAGGCAAGTGGTTCTCTCCCCTGTTAGGTATCCGTGGTGGCGCTGACTTCCTCAGCGTTAAAGGTCTGACTGACAAATCTAACGACGTTCAGATGGGTGTTCGCACTTACGAACCCATGTACGATGGTCAGTACTACAAGACCAAACTTAACTACTTCGGTCCTGCATTCGACGTTATGTTGAATCTTACTAACTGGTGGTGTGGCTACCGTCCCGGCCGCGTTTACAACGCATATGTATACGCTGGTGGTGGTCTCTACTGGGCCCTCGCTAAATATTCTAAGGATGGTGGCGACCTCGCATGGCACAACATCCACGACC
>CAZKYD010000064.1:9993-14344 GCA_964556875.1 uncultured Alistipes sp. | reverse complement strand
TCATATTGAAAGAAGACGTGCGCGGCCTTGGCTACAAGGACGACGTTGTCGAAGTTAAGAGCGGTTACGGTCGTAACTATCTTATCCCCCAGGGAAAAGCAGTTATCGCTAACTCTTCAAACCTCAAGCAGCTCGAAGAAAACCAGCGTCAGCAGGCTCACAAGCTCGCTAAGATCAAGGCTGATGCAGAAGCTCTCGCAGCTTCGCTCGAAGGTGTTGCTCTCACCATTGGCGCTAAGGCATCTGCTAACGGCACCATCTTCGGTTCTGTAAACAACATCCAGATCGCAGACGCTCTCGAAGCCCTCGGCCACAAGGTTGACCGCAAGGTTATCGAACTCAAAGAAAACGTTAAGGAACTCGGCAAGTACACCGCTAAGGTAAACCTCCACAAGGAAGTTGTTGTTGAAATTCCTTTCGAAGTAGTTGCAGAATAATTCCCGCTTAACAGCGTTTGGAATTACTCCTACAAAAGATATTCCCCCGTTCCCCCCAATTTTACCCCTCCGGGGGGAACAACAATCCCCAACGTGAAAGCCGATATGCGTGAGCATCTCGGCTTTTTTTCGTTACACCCCTATCGAATCAAGCCTGATTCTCAGGGATGGTATAAAACATGTTGATATGGGAGAGTTGATATGAGAGAATTTGATATAAGAGGAATTGATACGAGAGAGAGTGGGATTAAGATAATACAGCTGATTATTGGGGAGAAAGAAGATTGAGAGCGATGTCGCGCGAAGCGTTGATGAGCGCCGGCACATGGGCATCAGAGTTGACAATAAGAGGGATGCCGGCTTGCTGCAGGCGCTGCCAATGGCGCGGATGCGGGAACAAGCGGCCGTTATGTTCGGCGTAAGCCTTAGTGTTGATTTCAACCGTTAGTGGGCGCTCAGGATGCGAGCCGTTATACGAGATTACCTTATCGATTAAAGCCTCAACCAACTCCTGATACCAAGGCTCCTCCTCAATTCCGGGCTGGAAATAGTTGGCATTTTGGCCAATCTTGTCGAGATGGCCAAGGATATCGAATCCTCCGGCATCAACCATCGCCATGCTCTGACGATAAAACGCCTCGCAAACATATCGGATATCCTTCTCAAAATAGTCGCGCATCTTACGCTGAAAGCTTTCAAATCGGCCGTCAACATCAACCAAGCGCCCCTTCTGCGAGGCTACAAAGTGGACCGACCCGATTAAATAGTCAAGCGGCAACTGCTGAATTTCGGCCGACGACGGCCCGAACATTTCCCCAAGATAGTCAACCTCCATCGAAGCGTAGAACCGACAACGATCGCCATATTCGCCACGAATACGCTCGATCTCGGCCAAATAGCGCGGCACATCGCCACGGCGCATATTGCAGGGGGACACAATCGGCACCGGCGAATGAGGCGAAAAGCCGTAATGAGTAAAGCCGCGCTTTACAGCTTCACGGGCGAAAGCCTCCATCGTAGCTCGTCCGTCGCAAAATTCTGTATGAGAGTGAAAAGTGTAGAGTGTTGATCCGTTTAATTCTTGTAAGAAATTCATTAGATTTGATCTTTAAGCATCTCGCTGTTGCGGCAAGTGCGCAAATATCGCGCAAACGCGCCGATAGTCACCACGCAGCTAATGGCAGCGATGACAAACGAGAGTGTGTGGTCTAACCCGAACCCTTCCGGCACGGGAGCAAGGAGTATATAAGAAACAGTGACCACCTGCATAAAAACAGCTGGCACCAAGGTTATCCAATAGAAACGGCCATGGCGAGCAAGGTAGACCGTGCATGCCCACAGCGTAAACACGGCCAACGTCTGGTTGCACCACGCAAAGTAGCGCCACAAAACTTCAAAGTCGACCAACATCAAGACGAAAGTCACCAAGAAGAGCGGTGCACAAATTATAAGACGATTTACCAAACGCTTCTGAGGCAAGTGGAAAATCTCCGCCAGGATCAGACGAGCACTACGCAACGCGGTGTCGCCCGTTGAAATCGGAGCAGCGACCACACCAAGGATGGCAAGCACACCACCAACAGCCCCTAACCAGCCAAACGACAAGTCGGAAACCAACGTTGCCTGCGAGTTGCCGGGCGTTGCCATATATTCCGATAATTGCTGATAACCGCCGGTAAAAGCGATAGCTCCGGCGGCCCAAATCAGAGCAATCACCCCTTCAGTGACCATCGCCCCGTAGAAAATCGGGCGAGCCAAGCGTTCATTTTTGAGGCATTTCGCCATCATGGGCGACTGAGTGGCATGGAAGCCTGAAATTGCTCCACAAGCTATCGAAATGCAAAGCATCGGGAACACCGGATGGAGGCCGGTGGCGGCATCCGCACGTCGGTTATATAGTCCGTCGGTAAATCCATCGGGAATTTCCACCCCCGAGAACAGCATATAGCCGAGCAGTCCAAGCCCCATACAGAGCAGAGCGGCTCCAAACAGCGGATAGATGCGACCGATCAGTTTATCAATCGGGAGCATCGTCGCCAAAATATAATAGATAAAAATCAGGGTTGCGCAAAAACGAATATCCACCCAATCGGGAGTCATTCCGGCAATTACCTGCGAAGGAGTCAGCACGAACACCGCACCGAGGAGCACCAACAACGCCAACGTGAACACACGCATTACCTGGCGAATCGTAGTGCCCAACTCATTCCCGACCAGTTCGGGCAACGAGCATCCACCTGACCTCAACGAAATCATAGCAGAGGTAAAATCATGCACAGCTCCGGCAAAAATTGTTCCGAATACAATCCAAAGGAACGCCGCCGGGCCAAACATAATCCCCATAATCGCGCCGAATATCGGGCCCATTCCCGCAATATTCAGAAACTGAATCAGGAAAACCTTCCATGTAGGCATCAAAACCGTGTCTACTCCGTCGGCATGCTGTTGTGCCGGAGTAGGCCGCGATGGGTCAATGCCGAAAACCTTTTCGGCAACTCTACCATAGATGAAATAACCGCCGACAAGAATCGCCAGCGCAATTAGAAATGATGCCATGACAATGAATCAGTTTTTTTGGTTTGATTTAAGATAGATTTTTCAAAACATCAGCCGCGTATCAATGCTCTATGAACTATATGCATTGAGCTGAGCGCCCAGCGCTTATCGGCCGCTTTCGAGCTTGACTATTGAATAGCGCAAGTTTGCGAGTTCTTCGCGAGCAGTCTCAACTTGCGTTTCTAATGTCTGAATAGTGCCCACCTGCGAACGATCTCCTTTGCGATACGCCTCGCGGAGTGAGGCAAGTCGAGTCTGCATCTGCTCAAATTTTTCAACATTCGAAAGATAGGTCTGCATCGCAGCCTTCGCTTTCGAGCTATTGAAATCGTCGAGCGAGGTGTAAACCTTATTGCCGGGGAGGGCAAACAGGAAATCGGGAGTAAGTGAGGTTGTTGTATTTAGTTTGCTATTCTGCTGGATAGTGCGACGCAGCGACGCATAGTCTTTACCCTGCTGCTGAGTCTTCGAGATATCGTCGAGCAGTGCCAACGATGCCAAGTCGGGGGAATCCACATCGACATTCACACGCAAATCTTGCGGCACAAAGGTGTAGATGGTAATCTTACCGGGATGACGATTACGGTCAGACGCGAACCAGCCGGCACCGGTATATTCGTCGACAACAAGGAGATAATCGTTATACGGCGAGTTGAACGGCATACCGATATTGGCAGCCTGCAAGAAGCCGTCGTCGCCCTTACGCGTTTGGAAAATATCGAAACCGCCGAGCGAATTTTCTCCATCATTCGAATAATAGAGCGTAATGCCATCGGGCATCAGATAGGGATAAACGCAGTCGCCACCTTCGCCGAGTTCCTCACCAAGGAGCGTAGCCGCTTCCCATTCATTTCCAAGCAGGGCCGACGAGCCGTAAAGCTGATAAGCTCCGTTTTCGTCGGGGGCTGCCCACACCATGCGGTTACCGCTCTCGGTAACTTGCACCATCGTTTTGCTCCCCGATGGAGCGCCCGACGGGAGGAAATCGCCGGTATAGAAACGTCCGGCAGCAGCGCTGACCGGATATTTCTTAAAAAATTCATCAACATCGACATCCACCGAGTCGATAACCTCGATATTCTGCACTCTATCAAGCATCGTCTCGGCCTTCTCGATTTGATCGGCGAGGGTGCCCGACATATCTTCAGCCACCTGCTTTTTACCTGAGCGGAGTGTCTTGCGATATGCTGCTAAGAGGGTGTTGGCCTGCTCTAAG
Source organism: uncultured Alistipes sp. (assembly GCA_964556875.1). Taxonomy (GTDB): domain Bacteria; phylum Bacteroidota; class Bacteroidia; order Bacteroidales; family Muribaculaceae; genus UBA7173. Next base: position 10,135 of record CAZKYD010000064.1, on the reverse strand, counting down.
TCATATTTGCAGAACGAAATTTCAGCCAATTTCAACATTGCGTCGCGATACCCTTTTTTGCGAAGCGCTTCCAGCGTCTGAATCGCATCTGCGTCCTGACCGCTATTCCACAACAGCTCGCCGAGCAGCAGCTGCGAGGCGT